>DASWGX010000255.1:0-5115 GCA_036393455.1 Polyangiaceae bacterium | reverse complement strand
GCGGCGAAGGCGCCGGTGGCGATGGCGGAGGTGTTGCGCCAGCGGGTGGCGGTTTTGCCGTCTTCTATGCGTTCGGTGAGCTCGGTACAGGTTGGGGCGACGGCGGCGCTCGGTGTCAGGCAGGGGGAGGGATCGCCGGTTGCACGCGCGCTGGCAAGCAGGTGGTCGGCGTCGGTGTTGGCGGTGCTCACGCTCTTTGCGGTGAAGAACCACGCTGTGGCGGAGGCGAGGGTGGCCGCGGAGGCGGTGATGAGCAGGACGGTCGGTGCCGCCGGCGAGGGTGCTCGTGGTCCGTCGTCCGGCGGCGGGGTCATGGGCCGGTGCGGGGTGGGCTCACTCGTTGGGGTGTGAGCCGGTTCTGCCGTGCTCGCGAGTGTGAGCGAGACGGCGGTGGTTCGGGCCGCGCGGGCGTCGACTTCTTTGGAATGTTCGGCCGCGCCCTGGCGGGCGACGACGGTGACGAAGCCGGGTGCGACGTGCCACGCGAAACCGAGCGGCGCCTTGCCTATGTGCTGGCCGTCCACGAGGATGTCCGCTCCTTGGGAGTCCACGTCGATGGTAAGCCTTGCAATGTTGCTCTCGGCTTCGGCGAGCAGTTGTTCGGTCCGCTGGCGCAGCTGGGCGGTTTCGGTTTCCGCCGGCTTGCCGCGCAAGTACTCGGCAAGGTGGCGCGCACCCTCGACGTGGTGGCCGGACTGAACCTCGGCACCGCCGAGGTTCGCTAGGATTTCCGGTAGTTTCAAGAGCGCGTACGCTTGTGTGAAGGCGACGCGCGCGGTTTCGTGGTCGCCCGCGACGCTCGCGCGAAGGCCTTCTTCGAAGCGCTTCTTGCCGACGCGCACGGCGGTTTCGTCGGTTCCCGGCGTCGCGCCGGCGTGCTGGGCGTGAGCCGAAGGGGGGCGCACGGCGACAAGGGCCGTGGCAATCAGCAGCGTACTCGGAAGAAGGAAGCGAGGGGTCGCCTGGGCGATGAAGCTCATGGCAGGGACAAGGGATAGTTGTCGGGAGATTGGAGCAGAGGCGATGCGGACGCCGGCCCCTTGGGCAGGCGTGGCGGCGGCTTTTCGTGTACGGCCTTGGCGGATGCGCTTGTGTGGAGGGCCTGCGATGGGCGCGCGTCGGGTGGGCGCGCGACGTGCGCGGGCGGAGTCGCTCTGTGCGGTGCGCGCGGGGCGTTCCCCGGTGGGGTAGTGTCCGTCTCGGAAGGCGTGCTCTCGGAGGGCGGAACGGTTTTCGGATCGTGGCGCGCTTCGATGGGAGCCAGTGCCGGCGCTCGTGCCGTCGAGAGAGGCTTGCCGGCGCGAATTGCTCCCTCCTCTTGCCGCGGTTTCGTGCCGCCGTTGAAGGCGCGGTCTCCGCGCGCAAAGTGGGCAATCAGTACGCCGAGCAACACGAACAGCGCGGCACCTGCGCCGAGCAACATGCCACGACGTAACAATGTCATGGGCGAAGGCGCGCTGTTCGTCAGGGGCGGAGGCGAGATCAGATCGAGGGTCCACGGGCCACGGCCGCCCAGAGCGAACTTCGCCACGCGACTCAGCCACGGCGGGATGGTGATGGTCTGTTTGACGAGGTGCGCCGGACGCGACGCGGCTTGCTCCGCGACGGGTTCCGCACTCTTGCCTTCGCCTTCGATGACGGAGAGCGCCGGGCCGGTGCGCGGTGCGGGCGAGGTTTCGGGGTCGTCCATAACGAGGCCGGAGGGCTTACCGGGGCGGGCACCCCGAGCTTGGATCATCGCAGTGGCGGGATGGGGAAGTTTCGTTTTCGACCTTTGGATCGGGCACCTCGGGTGCGTCGCCCAGCCGGGCCCTCATCGCCAAGGCAAGCAGGACGACCGACACCGCGAGCGCCGCCACCGCGACGCGTACCGCCCAGATGGCGGAGCGCAGGGCCGATTCGGGTGAGGGTTCCCGCCCTGGAACGCCCGCGGCCGGCGACTGCGGTACGGTGTCCGGCAAAAGTCCGCGAGCACGCGCGTCGCGGCCGATCGCATGCCGAGTATTTTCGGGCGAAGCGTTCCGTTTCAGGTCTTCGAGAGCGTCCAGGCATTCTGCTTCCACTTCGAGCGCCGACTGGTAGCGAGCGGCCGGCTTCTTCTGAAGCAGCTTCCACACGATGCGCTCCACGTGCTCGGGTACCCAGGGAGCGAGCTCCCGAATACGGGGAGGGAAGCCGTGGATCTGCTGATAGAGCAGGTCCTGAACGTTCATGCCGGGATGCAGCGGGAACGCCTGGCGGCCCGTCAGAAGCTCGTACAAGACGAGACCCAGCGAATAGACGTCGCTTCGGTGATCGACGTCCTGCGCCGCCGCTGCCTCGGGCGAAAGATAGGCGGGCGTGCCGACGATCTTCAACGTCTGCTTGCGACCGCGGCGGAGCTCTTTGGCGGTGCCGAAGTCGCCCACCGCGACGCGTCCGAGGTCGGTCAGAAAGATATTTTCGGGCTTGAGGTCCCGGTGGATGACGCCCGCGGCGTGCGCCGCGCCGATGCCCTTGGCCGCGCACGCCGCGTAGCGGAGCGCGTCGGTCAAAGGAACGGGCTCTTCCGTGGACAAAAGGTCGCGGAGCGTCCCTCCGTCCAGGTACTCCATGACCATCCACACCATCGGGACGTCGTCGCTTACGCGCAGGATCGAAACGACGTGCTCGTTCTTGATGCCCGCCAGGATTCGAGCTTCGGTCAGAAACTGTTCGCGGTGTTTGTCGCTGCGAAGATGGCGCGGTTGCAACACCTTGATCGCCACCGTGCGTTCGAGTTTCAGCTCCAAAGCCTCGTAGACGTCTCCGTAGGCCCCGGAGGCAATGGACCGAACGATACGGTAGCCGCCGAGTCTGTCGCCAGGGTGCAAACGACGATGCAGCCACGGGAGAAGCTGAAGCGTGGCGCCTCTCACCTCGACCTCCTGTCGAGCTCGATCGTCTGCTGCGCGATTTCCGGCAAACGGACGCGTTTCAGCGCGGCATGCAAGAGCTCCGCGCTGCGAAAGCGCTCGGCGAGGTCTTTCGCGACGGCGCGTACGACGATGTCGTCGAGCGCGCGCGGCACGTCCGGCCGGAGCTCGGACGGACGCGGAAAGTCGCGCCAGACGTGGGCCAGATAGATTTCGCGTGTTCCGAGCAGGCTTGCGAACGGGAGCTGTCCCGTCAACAGAGTGAGCAGCACGAGGCCTGCGGCATACACGTCTACCTGCTCGGTGACGGGTTCCGAGCAAACCGCTTCGGGTGCCACGAAGCGCGGCGAGCCGACGAGAAGCTCTGCGTCCGTGGGGTTTCCGAGCGCGGGGACGGGTGAGCCGTCGAGGAGCTTGGCATAGCCGAAGTCGAGCACCTTCAGCGTTTGCCGGCCGCGCGCGTCGCGGTGCAAAAGCAGATTACCGAGATGCAAGTCGCGGTGAACCACCTTGATGGCGTGAGCGGCCGAGAGCGCGGAGGCGAGGTGACTCGTCCAGCGCACGGCCTCGGGGATGCTCGGCACGCGCTTGCGGACGATGACGTTCAGGGTCGGTCCGTGGAGCCGCTCGGTCACGACGAACGGCCTGCCGTCGACGAGCTCGGCAAGCTCCAGGAAACGCACGATGTTGGGATGGGATAGCCTGCGCAATGCTTCGGCATCGGTTTTCAGTCTGCGCACCGCGTCCGCTTGCTCGGCGAACGCGCGCCGAACGAGCTTCGCCGCGCGTCGTTCGCCGCTGGGCACGTGCTCGACCTCGAAGGTGACGGCGAGACGCCCCTCGCCGAGCTTTTCGACTAAGCGGTAGTCGGTCCCCTCGAAGGGATCGCGCATCAACGCACCACGGTGAACCATGGAACCCCCGTGAGGTCGAAAGCGAGATCGAAAGCGGATGCGCACATGTCCCGGCCCAGGTAGTCATCCATACTCCTGTGGCGTCCCGGCGACAATGGCCTGGTCCTCCAGAGGCCCGAGCGCCGGCGCTACCGCGCCGTCGAACGCGACTTTTTCCCGAGCGGCCCCGACGGCTCCTCGAGCCCTGCCTCCAGCGCGTGCAGCCAGCTCAGCGTGGAACGCCCCTCGGGGTCCTTCTCCTGGGCGGCCACGCGGGCGGCAACCATCTTGAGCTTGGGCGCGAGGTTTGGGTCGTCGGCAGTCATGAGCTCGATCGCCGCTGCCAAGTTCTCGATCTTCAGTGGATTGAGGCGCACCTCGGAGCGCATCTTCTCGATCTGTTCCTTCAGCGCTTCCACCCAATTGAGGACCGTGCGTCCCTTTGCGCCTTCGGCTCCTTCCGCGGCCCGCAGAGCGGCATCGCGCACGAGCTCTCGGTCCAGCCGCAGATCTTCGGCGACGAGCCGACTGGCGAGCTTGAGGTTCGGATACGCCTTCAGCGGGTTCTGCCCCGCTTGGCCGCTCGATCGTTCGCGCGGCAGCTCGCGCACGACTTCTTGCAACGAAAGCGTCCCGTCGAGGTAGCCCGAAAGGACATCTATAGGCAGCCCGAAGCCGAGCGCCAAGGCCGTTCGAACGCGCCAAGAGCTGCCCAGATTCTGACCGATCTCTATGGCGGAAATCTCGGCGCGGGGAAGCGCCTTTCCGCGGCGGCTCAGGTCACCCTGGGTGAGACCGGTGTGGGTGCGCAGCTCCCGCAGCCGATCACCGATACCTTTCTGGGCAGGACGCGATGTGGCCATCCGGACGTCGTGTATAGCGCGAAATCCCCGGAATGGTGATGCTTTCTGTTGCGGAAACGCCGGCCGGGTCGCCGTGATCGGTTTTTTGAGGGTTGACCGCACCCAGGTTCGGATCAATACCTTCAACCATGTCGCAGGTGTGGATTATGACCCGAGAGTGCCGGCCGTGACCTGCTCGACGTTGCGCAGCGGGCGAGCCTGCCTCGCTTCCTGGAACGGCCGCATCGAAATCGACGCTGTGTACCGACTGTTCGACGAGGTCCGGCGGGGGCGGGACGAGGCCGGCGTCCGCTTGCTGCTGATCTGCGTCATTCCGGCGAGCACCGGCCTTCCACCCCCCTCGATACGCAGCGCGCTCGTCGGCGCCCTGCCAGCTCTGATGTCGTGCTGCGAGGCGATCTTCGTGGTCTTGCACGGTGGTGACAGGCGGCGAGAGCTCTTCCGCGCGCTCCTCGGGTGTCCAAG
>DASWGX010000254.1:0-5999 GCA_036393455.1 Polyangiaceae bacterium | reverse complement strand
CCCGAAGCCCTTCGACCAACGCGTGCTCTACTGGGTCGCGCCAGCGGTGGCGCGCGCCGCCATGCAGAGCGGCCTTGCCCGCGATCGAGTCGACGTCGACGAATACAGGGACCAACTCTATCGCAAGATCTCACCGACGCGGCGCGTGCTGTGGCACATCCTGGAGTCGAGCAAGGCCGACCCGAGACGCATCGTCTATCCGGAAGCCGACGAGCCCAACATCTTGCGCGCCGCGCAGCGGGTCATCGACGCCGGCATCGCGCGCCCGATCCTGCTCGGGCGACCCGAAACGATTCGGCGCCACGCTCACGAGCTCGGGCTCGAGCTCGTGGGCGCCAGCCTCATCGACCCACGCGAGAGCGCGAGGCTCGACGAATACGCGCGCGCCCTGTGGACGAGACGCCAGCGGCGCGGCGTAACGCTTTCCGGCGCGCGCTCCGAGCTACGCCGTTCCCGAACCGCCTTCGGCCTGGTGATGGTGGATCAAGGTCACGCCGACGGCCTGGTCGCCGGGGCACGCCAGCCGTATCCAGCAACGATAAGGCCGGCCCTGCAGATCATCGGCATGCGCGAGGGCGTACGGCGGGCCGCCGGCATGTACATGGTCGTCACGAAAAAGGACGTGAAGTTCCTGGCGGACACCACGATCAACATCGAGCCGGACGCCGAGACCCTCGCCGAAACCGCACTGCTCGCCGCCGAGCTCGTCAGCGAGCTCGGCATCGTGCCGCGCGTCGCGATGCTGAGCTTCTCGAACTTCGGAGACGCGCCGCACCCGCAGTCGGAGAAAGTCGCCGCGGCGACGCGCTTGATCAAAGCGCGCCATCCGGAGCTCATGGTCGACGGCGAGATGCAGGCCAACGTCGCGCTCGACGAAGAGGCGCGCAGCCCTTACCCGTTCAGCACCCTGCAAGGGCCGGCCAACGTCCTCATCTTCCCGAACCTCGACGCGGGCAACGCCGCCTACAAGTTGCTCAGCGTCGCCGCCCACGCCGACGTGATCGGACCCATCGTGCTCGGCATCAAAAAGCCGGTCAACGTGCTCCAACAAGGAGCGAGCGTGGACGCCATCGTGCACATGACCGCAATCACGGTTTCGCGGGCGATACATTCGGGCGCCGGCAAGTAGAGAACGCGGAAGGCACTCCGTGTTGGGATGCGCGGATAGGCGCGAGCGTGGCGGATTTGTTGCTACGTCACGGGTGCCACCTGCGTTCGGCTGGTGGCTCCGCCGGAGACACCGGGTCGGGCGATATGGGCGGCACGGGCGCGGGCAAGCCTAGCGCGACCGCACCCGTTCGAGCGCCCGCAGCAACAGATCGAGCTCGAACGGCTTGTACAGCGGCTCTTCCTTCAACGTCGCCAGAAATCGCTCGGCGCGCTCGCCGAGCGCGCCACCCGTCATGAACAGGATGCGCGACGTCAGTTCGGGAACCCGGGCGGACACTCTCTCGAGCAGGTCTATGCCCGTCAAGCCCGGCATCATGAGATCGCAGAGGACCGCGTCATAGGACGGGTCGACGTCGATGAGCGCGAGCGCCCGCTCGACGCCGTCGGCAACGTCGACGTTATAGTCATCCTGGATGAGCAAGCTGAGCGTCTTCGCGACGCCGGGTTCGTCGTCGACGATCAGCAAGCGCCCGCGCGGCCGCGCTCGCGACGAAGCCGGCGCGGCGTCCTCGACCGCGTCCTTCCGTGCGACTTCGACGTAGGCGGGTAGTTCGACGCTGAAGGTGGCACCCCGGCCTTTTTCGCTCGTCACGCCGAGGCGGCCGCCGAGCGATTCGACGATGTTGCGACAGATATAGAGTCCGAGTCCCGTTCCCACGCCGGGAGGCTTGGTGGTGAAGAAGGGCTCGAAGATGGTCTCGAGCTCCGCGCCGGCGATGCCGGGACCGGTGTCGCTCACTTGGATGCGCACGCTGTCGCCTTCGGATCCGGCGCAGAGCACGATCCGAATCTCGGAACGCTCGGAATTCTCCGAGGCGAGCGCGTGCCCGGCGTTCATGAGGAGATTCAAGAGCACTTGCTCGAGGCGCGTCGCGTCGCCGACGACGCGCGGAACTCCGGCGTCGAAGTCGCGAACGATTCGCGCCACGTGGCGTAGTTCGTTCGACACCATCCTGAGGGCGGCTTCGATCACCTCGACCGCGTTCACCGGTCCGGTGCCGGGCCCGCCGGGCCTGACGAAGCTCTTCAGACTGCCCACGATCGAAGCGACGCGTTCTGCGCCGTGGTACGCGTCTCGGACGCGTTGAAGCAGCGCTTCCAAGAGCTCTGGGCGTTCGCGCGCGTGCGGCAATTCCTGCTCCAGGTACTGGAGGTTCATGAGCACGTACGAGAGCGGGTTGTTGATTTCGTGAGCCACACCCGCCGACAACAGGCCGACCGCCGCGAGCCTGTCCGCGAGCTGGAGCTGCTGCTGAACCGCCCTGCGCTCCGTGACGTCGCGGGCGAAACCGAGGACCGCCGGACGGCCTTGATACTCGGTCCTTACGCTCAGGATCTCGACGGCTCGCTCGACGCCCTTGGTATCGATCGCGCGGTACTCGGTGGGTCCCGGCAGGTGGCCGTCGAGCAGGAGACGCTCGATACGTTCCCGCGCCTTCTGCGCGTCCTCGGCCACGAGCACGCTCTGAACCGGCCGCCCGAGCACGCTGACCGGGTCGGGGAAGCCGAGCATCGACGACGCCGCCGGGTTGACGAAGACGAAACACCCGTCCTGGATGATGGTAACGCCGTCGGGCGCGTTCTCGACCAGCAGGCGGAAGCGCGCCTCGCTTTCGCGCAGTGCCAGCTCGGCTCGCTTGCGGTCGCGCAGGTCGACGACGAGGCTGACGTTGCAGGGACGGCCCGCGAGCACGCGGCGGTGCATGGCGACTTCCACCGGCACCCGCGTCCCGTCCCGGTGCAGCATGACGGTTTCGAAGCGAGCAGGACCGGGGTCTCCGCGCAGCCTGCGGTCTTGCATTGCCCGCAAGCGCTCGAGCTCTTCCGGCGCCATGAACGGCCATGGGTTGCGCAGCGGCAGTTCCTCGACGGGAATGCCCAGGATGCGTCCCATCGCTCCGTTCATGTACAGGTTCACCGGGGGGTCGGTGTCGACCAGCGTCACGACCACACCGATGCCGGCGAGCTCCGCCGCTTCCCGGATCGATTCCGACAGGAAATCCGCGGGCAGCTGGCTCGGGACGTCGGTGCTGGATACGAGGGGCTTCAATCCTTTTCCCGTGCCGGCATCAGTTCCGTTCGTAATTGAAAACGCGCTCCGAAGGGACGACGCCGCGCTCTACCATGTCCGCGAGCATGTCGCGCAGCGTCTCGCCGGGGTCCCGCGCCTGAAAGCCGAACTCGCGCTCGGCCCGCGCGGCATCACAGTACCAGTAATATTGTCCGAGTTCGACGCTCTCTTCATCGACCGGCGGCTCGCCGCCTATCCTGCGAACGGCGCGCGAAAACAGTGAGTTTAGCCCCATGGCGAGCTGCGGCGACGCGGGCAGCTTCAAGCTCGGCGCCGGGACACCCGAGAGGCGCGAAAGACGCGCGAAGAACGCCGCGATACTGAGATTCTTCGCGTTCAAGAGGTACCGCTCGCCCGCAACGCCGCTCTCCGCCGCGAGCCGCATCCCCCGCGCGGCGTCCCGGGCGTCCACGAACGAGAGCCCACCCGCCGGCACCGCCACGATCGACCGTTCGAGGAAGAGACGTACGTCTCGAGTCGAGCTCTCTCTGGTGTCGCCCGGACCGAGCAAGAGGCTCGGGTTGACGATGACCACGTCGAAGCGGCCCGGGTCGTTCTGCTCGAGCGCCTCGAGCTCCGCGTAGTACTTGGTCCGGTAGTACGGCCAGCGCAGGATGAGCTCGAGCGGCGGTTTAGCGCTCTCGTCGTAGACGCGCTCCGGGTCGGTGCCGACGGCCAGCGTGCCGCTGCTGCTGGCCAAGACAACGCGCCGCACGCCCGCTGCCTTCAAGCCTCTGAGAGCGTGGCGGGTCCCGAAGACGTGAACGCGGTGAAGCTCTTTCGCGCCGTTCTTGCCGCGGTCCACCTTACCCGTGGCAAGGAAAGCGACCTCGCAACCGGCGGCGCTCGCGGCGACGTCGCGTTCATCGAGGACGTCGACGGCCCGCGCTTCGAAGCGCTCCGACTGCGAAGCGCCGCGCAACGGAGATCCTCCGGAACGCGATACGCCGACCACGCCGTGGCCCTCTTCGAGCAATTGGCGGCACAGGTGCGACCCCAGAAAGCCGGTGGCGCCGCCGACCCAGTAGCGCCCCATCATGCCTCGCCGCGCTGCGACAGCTGAAAGGCCTTCTGGAAGGTCAGGAGCAGCGCGATGTTGTTGGACTTCACCCTGCCGGACATGAACTCGGCGGGCGAGGGCGTGTAGGCCTCCCGCACGATACGCGTGAACATGTCGGGAGACGTCTTGAGCACGCAGTCCGCGGGGCTCACCACCTTGCCGGGAGCGACCTCGCAGCTGCTCGGCGTGATGCGCACGGTCCAGCGCTCGCGCTCACCGAGCGAAAAATAGTAGCTCACCGGCTGCTCGACGCTGCCCGCGACGAAGCGGCCCTTGAGCTCGTGAAAGACGGGCGCGAGCGAGGCGTCGGGACGCGCCGTTTGCGGCACCGCGAATTGATCCGGTTCGAGCGTCTCGGGCACGAGCACTTCGGATCGGCTCAACGCGACCACGGCGCGCCTCGCTACCTCTGCAACGATACGATCGGCGCTCAGGGCGTCGGCGCGGTCGACGAGCCGCGAAAGCCGTTCGAACGAAATGGGCGGACCGATGCGCGCCTCGACGTCGCGTCGCCGGAGCACCGTCGCGCCCTTCGGCAGCGCGGCGTACGTGCCGCCGAGATAGACGGGCAGAATGTCGGCCCTGGCTTTGAGCGCCAGCCGTCCGACGCTCGCCCGAAATTCACGTATGCTGCCGTCCGTGGACCGCGTCCCTTCCGGAAAGATCAAGAGCACCTTACCTTGCGACAGGATTTCTTCCGCGGCGGACAGAGCCTCCCGCAGTGCGCCGTTGCGCTCGATCGGAACCAGATTGGTGAAGTTCTCGAAGTACGCCTTGCGCCAGCGATTGCCTTCGAAAAAGTAGTCCTGCGCCGCCAGGCAGACCAGGTTCTTGCCGTAGGGTCCGAGAGCATACTTGACGAGCCCCATGTCGAGGTGACTCGCGTGATTGGCAACGACGATGCAGGCTCGATTGTAGGGGATGAAGGCCCGACCGAAGACCTTGGTCTTGAGCACGCGATCGTAAAAACCGAGCTGGGCGCGTCCGAGCCAATGCATCGCGGCGTCGCGCAGCACCGGCGGCAGCTCGAGCGCCTGCGCTTCCTCCCGTTCTATCGCGGCCGGCTCCGCGCGCGATCGGGCGGAGCCGTCTCGAACCAGCGCCTCGACGTCGCCGACGGTGGCGGCACGCCCGAGCCGCTCGGCGTCGAGGGGTCCGCCGAAGCGCGCCTCGAGCGCCACCAAGAGCTCGAGCAACATCAACGAATCGAACCCGAGATCGCCGCGCAGCGAAATGGCAGACCCGAGCTCTGCCGGACGGCGGCGCGCGATGGCCGCGATCGCCGCCCGGACGGCGCGTTCCGCGCCGTCCGCGGACACGTCTGCCGCGGACTCTGCGGGCGCGAAGCAGCGTTCCTCCACCAGGCGCGCGAGCTCCGGGCGTTTCACCTTGCGAGTCGCGGTGCAGGGCAGCGGCGCGTCGACCAAGAGCGACACCGCGGGACGCTGCGAGGGCGGGAGCTCGGAACAGGCCCGCTCCAGAGCAGCTCGCGCGCGCTCGTGGCGTGCAGCGTCGTCGAGCCCGGCATCGGGCGCCACGACCCCGACGCACGCGATACGCTCGCGTCCGTCGGGGCTCCGCGCGCCGAGAACGCAGAGCTCCGACAAATGCTCGACGTGCCCGAGCCGGGCCTCGACGTCGTCGGGGTAGACGTTCTCTCCGGTCGCCGTGACGATGGTGTCCTTGGCACGGCCCACG
>DASWGX010000253.1:0-10622 GCA_036393455.1 Polyangiaceae bacterium | reverse complement strand
CTGAACCACGTAATCGCGCGCCGGATACGATTCTGCAAGCTGATAGCTCTGCTCGTCGGACGAGAGCCCCGCGCCTTCGATCACCTCTTTGACGATGTCGGGGACGCTCTTGTGACGAAATACCCGGCAATCCGTGCGGGCGGAAAGCCTCCACAGGCGCGGAGCGAGCTCCATTCGAAGCACGGCGAGGCCATCGGCCGACGAAGCGGTGGCGACGCGGAGAACGTCACCGCAAAACTCGCGCTGCTGACCGTCGGGCTCCCGCACCAGCGCGAACTCTGCCTCCTTCCCGATCAGGCTCTCCGGAGCGGGTAGCTCTTGACCGCGCGTGGTGACCGTAACCACGAGAGAGTCGACGCGGGACAGGCCCTCGGACAGTGAGTAGGTCACGACGTCGAGGGCTTCTCCCTCGACGCTGAGCCGTGCGTGAACGCTTGCCGTCGTTGCCATGCGAGCTTACCCGAGCTTGAGCGATGCCCCCGTTTTCTTGATCAGCGCTCCTTTGACGGTGATCTTGGAGCCCTTCAACGTGATCGGCCCCCCGGCGAGCTTGAGCTGGGAGCTGCCGCCCTTGAAGGTACCGACGCCGCCCACGAGACTGATCATCGGAGCCTTGACGATGTAGTCGCCCGTGACCTTCTGCAGGTGCACGCCACCGATCAGGTGGCTCACCATTCCCTGTGATTGTGCCGAGAAATTGCCGCTCACCAGGTGCAGCTCCGCCGCGGAAGAGGTGTGCGAGCGCGCGCCGGCCACGGTTTCGCTGTGGACACCCTTCACCAGGTGGACGCGGACGGCGCTCGCCTTCGCCGTGGACGCTCCCAGGATGTTGTCGCTCATCGAGTCGGCTGAAATCGTGATCTGAACGGCGCCGACCTTGCGCGTGATCGAGCCCGTGACGTTGCGCTGTTCGCTGTTGCTGATCGTGATGCGGTTGCCGCTGACGTGGTAGCTGTAGTCGCCGTCCACCTTCTCGACGAAGTTGGCCTTGGCGTTGCTGGTATCGTTGCCGCCCACGCTCGCCGCCTGACTGCCGTCGATGGTGTAAAAGAGGTTCGCTCCCACGTCGAACGACTGGTTGCCGGAAATCGCCGCGGTGTCGTCGACCGTCACGGTGCGGCTGACGTTCTCGTTGACGTGCTGTTCGTCGTCGACCTTGACGTCCTCGGAGCAGTCGAACCCGGTGGCCATGTTGAGGTCCTTCTGCGCCTTGATGCCGAAACCCTGAGCACCGCCGCTGTCGCCCATCGTGATCTCGTTCGAACCCGCGCCGCCCGGCGACGACATGCTCTTCAAGCTGCTCGAGGCCTTGTTCGCCGGCAGCGAAAGCGGCGGCATGTTCTCGGAGTTGTAGACGCGCCCGAGCACCAACGGCCGATCCGGGTCTCCTTCGAGGAACGCGACCGAAACCTCCCACCCCACACGAGGCAAGACCATCGAGCCTCCCATCGGAACCTGGTTGACGCGCATCCAGCAGCTCGAGTTTTCGTCGTACTGTCCAAGGCGATCCCAATGGAAGCGCACCTTGATGCGACCGAATTCGTCCACGTGGATCGACTGGTCGTCGGACTCTGGTCCGGTGACGACGGCGGTTTGTAGACCCGCGATACGCGGCTTCGGCGTGCGGCGTTCGGGCGCGAACGGCGCGCCCGCGGGGATGCCGGAGAAATCATTGACGTGCGCGAAGTTGCCGCGCTGATCCCCCTGGTCCTGCTTACCGCGGCTGACGAGCCTCGTGACGATGAACTCGCCTTGAACGTCCGTTTCCGAGCCGCCTTCGACGCTGAAACGGCCTGCGCAACAAAGCCCGATCGCCGAGCTGTGCCCGCTGCATACGTCCGCGTCGCGCCGCAGCTCGCGCACCCGCGCGGTGGCGCGGCGCGTGCCTTCGTCCTGTTTCGAAAAACCACCCGGGTGCTCGTAGAGCGGCATCGGCCAATTGTCTTGGGCCGGCAGCCGCGCTTCCGGCATCACCAGCGGCGTCTTGAAGTCGAAATCACGCAAATACACGTTGGTGGCGCGCAGGCTGCGCTTGCGCCGGAAACGCTGGAGCGGCTCACCCAAGCCGAGCACGCCTTGCGACAGCATGAACGGCACGGGATCGGGTTGTTCGTCGAACACGTCGGACGTATCCCCGAACACCAGCGTGTGACCTTGCTCGGAATGGCTGAAAAAGTAGAAGATGCCTTCGTCCTCGAGCAAGCGCGAGATGAAGTCCCACGCGGACTCACGATACTGCACGATGTACTCGCGCGCCGCGTACGAACCGCTCAGCTTCCATTCCACGCGTTCGCCGAGCGCCGCCTCCTCGAGCAAAACCTTGACGACGTCCGGCACGCTCTTGTCCTGATAGATGCGGCAATCTTCGCGATGAGCGAGCGCCGCGACGCCGGGACGCAAGCGCACGGAAAAGTGGAGCTTGTTGCCGACCGCGCGCGTGAAGCCCGCCTGATCGACGATGCCGTCGTAGAAACGCTGCTCGCCTCGTTCGTTGACTACTTCGAGCAGCAGGCGCTGGCGCAAACAATCGCGCACGGGGTAGTGCGCGTCCGCGGTACAGAAATGGACGACGACGCGATACGGGCGGCTGATCTCCTCGACCGCGAGGTACTCGGTTACGAGCACGTCGTCGGGCAACGAATCCCCGTGCAGCGTGAACCTAGACGTGCCGAACCCTTGCACCCGGTCATGCTAACTGAGCTTTTCTCGCCGATCTATAGGCGGCCCCGGCAGCCGCTCCTCGTCGCGATTTGCGGCCGAGTCGAGACAGAAGGGCGCCGGGCGCGGAGAACGTCGGCGTGCGGCCGGGGCTCAGGCGCCGGACCGGCGCGGCGGCGGCGTCACGGCGCGCCGAGCTTCGAACCGAGCTCGGCGAGCTCGGCGTAGAGCCGAACGTTGGCGTGCACGGCCTTCTCGAATACCGCCAAGCTGAGCGACTCGTCGGGACCGTGAAGGCCCGAGCGCGGATCGAGCACGCCGTTCAGGATCAGGGGCAAGTGTGAGTAGCGCCGTCCGAACAACGCGACGAACGGGATCGAACCGCCCGCGCCGACTTCGATGAGCCCGTGCCCCCACGCCGCGGCGTAGGCGCGCTCGGCCGCCTCGAACGCCGGACCGCGAGGCTCATAGAGCCAGCTCTCGGCGCCGCCCGGTCGCTCCCGGAGCGATACCCGGACGCCCGCGGGCGGATCCTCTAGGAGCACCGGCTCGAGCAGGGCACGCATCTGTTCACGCGTCTGGCCGGGCGCGAGACGGACCGAGAGCGTGGCGGTGGCGCGCGGTCGGATCGCGTTCTTGTGCTCGCCGGGCGCGGGCAGAGTCGTCGACAGCACGGTGACGGCGGGCTGCCGCCACAACCACTCGGCGGCACTGCGATCGCGTTCCGGCAACGGCGCGACGCCGGGCGCGAGCGGAGCGATGCGAGAAAGCTCGTCCGGGCCGAGCGGAAGCGCGCGCGAGCTCTCTCGCCACGCTGCGTCGACGGAGACGCGGCCGACGGTCATTCTGCCGTCGTCGTCGAGCAACCGCGAAAGGAGCTTGACGAGCGCGTTGCCGGGGTCGGGCAACATGTTGCCCCACATGCCGGAGTGCGCGTCGCTTCTCAGCGCTTCGCAGTGGAGCTCGACTTCGTACAGGCCGCGTAGCGACGTCGTCAGGCCGGGCACGTCCTCCGAGGGATTTTCGCAGTCGGTCAGCACCATGACGTCGGCGGAAAACGCCTCGGGGAATGCGTCCATGTACCGCTCCAGATTGGGGGAGCCGATTTCCTCTTCTCCTTCGATCACCAGCCGCACGTTGAGGGGTAGCTCGCCCTCCGTATCGAGCCACGCCGACAGCGCCGCGAGGTGCGACACCCAGCCGCCCATGTCGTCGGACGACCCGCGCGCGTACAGCCGTCCGTCACGAACCGAAGGTTCGTGAGGCGGAGTCGTCCACGCCTCCCCTTTCACGGGCTGAACGTCGAGATGGCCGTAGATGAGCAGAGTCGGCCTTTCCGCTCCGGCACGAAGCCGGCTCGCGCTCACCACGGGGTGGGCCCCTTCGAGCCGGAGCACGCGCGTCTCGAAGCCGGCGGCCCCGAGATCCCGGCCGACGATTTCGCACAGCCGTGCCACGTCCCCGGCGTGCTCCGGCTCGCAGGAGATGGACGGCACGCGAAGATAACTCTTCAAACGTTCGAGCGTTTGCGGCAGCTCTTCGCGTGCCCTCGCCCACGCGGCCTCGGCCTTCGAATCGCTCATCGGCCGAACCGTGCTGCCGCCGTTGGTTGCCGTCAAACGAGGCCGCGCGCGCCGGCCACCGATTCGGCGCCGGGACTTCGACGCCGGGAGCCGCACGGTGCTAGGCTCGCCCGGCGAGAACGACGCGTGACGGTGCTCTACCCGGTGGCGCGGCCGACACGGATCGGCTTTGCAGTCTTGGCTTTGACGCTGGCGACCGCGCTCGGACGGGCGGCGCGCGCGAACGAAGACGACGGCCAGCGGTCGTCGCCCGACGACGCGCTCGAGGAGGACGAAGCCTCGGCGCAGCCGACGCGCACGCTGCCTCCACCGCGTGCAGCGCGTCCCGAAGATCAAATGCCGAGACCGATTCCGGAGCTCACGGGCGAGCCGGCAACGAAACGTCCGGTGGACCTCGGAGCGGACGCGGGCGTCATCTGGCTCGTGCCCCGCGACAATCGGACCAGCTATGCGCCCGGCTTCGCGTGGGGCGCGCACCTGGCCGTCGCGATAACGCCCTGGTTTTGGGCCACGCCGTTTTTTTCCCTCAGCAAGCACTCGGTCGACGCCGCCGACGTCCTCGGAAGCGAGTCGCTCGGTCAGCCGCGCATCGAGCTCACCCGCCTGGGCGTCGAGCTCTCGCCGGTGTGGGTGATGAGCGAGCGGGTCCGAAGCTATCTGGGCTTTTCGCTCGGCTGGGCGCGCCTCGAGGCGCCGGCGGCGGCCACGTCCGGAGTTTCCGCGACGCGCATCGGCGAACGCGCGGGAGTATTCATCCACGGCTCCGCGGCACTGGGAACGCGCTTCGACGTCGTGCCGAACCTCGTCACCCTGAGCGGAAGCCTGCAGGCGGGCTTCGCCACCAACCAATCGGGAAGCGCCTTTTCGACTGCGCAAGGCGTCGACGCCGAAGGTAGTCTCGAGCACGTAGCGCCGTTGTCGAAGATCGACGGAGTGTTCGGCGCCTTCGTGAGCGTCGGGGTCGCCCCGTGAGGCTCGCGCCCTATCTGGCCGCGGCCGTCGCGCTCGCGGCGGCGTGCCAGCGGCGTGCTCCGGGACCGGAGGAGTGTCAGTCCTTCGCCGCCGCGGCGCTCGGGTTGAATGACGCGCGCATGCTCGAAACGCCCGGCGTCAAGGAGTCCTTCGATCAGCTGGTGGTCCATTGCCTGACGACGCCGTTCGATCGCGCGCTCGTGCGCTGCGTCGAAGAGCGATCGGCGCCGGGCTTGATCGTGGAGCGGCAGCGGCTGCTCTTGACCCCGGGAGCCCGAAGCTGCTTGGCCGAGTTCGCGCGCCGCCGAGCGGAGCTCGAGCCCGCGGCGTCGAATGAGCCGCAGCGCCTGCCGTGGCTCGACCGCGGGCCCTAGTCTTCGACTGGAGCTTTCGTTCTTGGCCCCGCGCGGCACCGTGCGCTAGGGAAAACGCGTGCCGAGCCGCGCCGTCGCATACTGTCTCCTGCTTTCGGCCTTGGCGTGCGATCGCTCCGAGAAGCCGGAGCAAGCCCAAGCTCCGGCGCCGAGCCGAGCAGCGCCGCCCACGGCGCGAAGCGCCCCGCCTGCGCCGAAACCGCAGCGGCCGGCGGAGCCGCTGAACGTCATTTTACTCAGCGTCGACTCGCTGCGCGCCGACATGCCCTGGGCCGGCTACGAGCGCCCCATCGCACCCAATCTGACGCAGCTCGCGGCACAAGGCATCGTCTACGAGAACGCGCGCTCGGTGGCGAGCTACACGGCGCAGAGCGTCGCCGTATTTCTGAGCGGTCGCTACGCGTCGACGCTTTACCGGCAGGGCGTGTTCTTCACCGGCTACCCGGACTCGAACCTGTTCTTTCCCGAGGTTCTGCGCGACGCGGGCTTGCCGGCGCTCGGCGCTCACGCCCACATGTACTTTCACCGCGGCAAAGGCATCGACCAGGGCTTCAGCGCGTGGGAAATCGTCAAGGGTATCAGTTTCGATTCGAGCACGGACAACCACGTGACGAGCGAAAAGCTCACGGCCTTGCTCGCCGAGCTCTTGAGCAAGCCCGAGCACACCAAGCAGCCTTTCTTCGCGTGGGCGCACTACATGGATCCGCACGACCAGTACCAGCGGCACGCGATGTGTCCAAAAGAGTGGGGGCGCTCGAACCGCGACCGTTACGACTGTGAGGTGCTCTTCACCGACCACCACATCGGGGAGTTCTTGAAGTTCGCCGAAAAGCAACCCTGGTGGGAGAGAACGGCGGTCATCGTCACTGCCGATCACGGTGAGGCCTTCGGCGAGCACGACATGTGGAAGCACGCTTTCGAGCTCTGGGAAGTGCTGGTGCGGGTACCCTGGCTGTTCAAGGTTCCCGGCGCTGAGCCGCGCAGGATCGACGCGCCACGGACGCACATCGACATGGCGCCGACGATCGTCGACTTGATGGGTATCGAGCCGCTGCCCGGTTTCATGGGCAAGTCCCTGGTTCCGGAGCTGTTCGGAGCCCCGGCGCCGCAGCGCGACGTCATCGTGCTCGAGCTGGCGGAAGATTCGCACAACCCCGCGCGGCGTGCGATCATCCAGGGCGACTACAAGCTCATCGTCCACGGCTACAAGCAGGGTTACCGCCAGGAGCTCTACGACCTCGGCAAGGATCCGGGCGAGACGCGCGACATCGCCAAGGAAGAGCCAGAAGCGCTGACCCGCATGCGCGCCCTGTTCGAAGAAACTTTCGCGAAAATCCCGAGCATAGAGCCCTACGGCGGCATGACGCTGAAGAGCGGGCGCACCGCGCGCGGACCGGTCGGGCCCCCCGCGCCCAAAGCAACCACGCCCGAGGAAACCGACGCAAGGGAAGCGGCGCCGCAAGCGGGCGGGGACAAACAGTAGCCGCAAGAAGCCGGCTTGCGACTTATCGAAGGCGGCAGCAAGTTGCCCAGGACCAGCCGCGCTCCCTACCATTTCGCTCGAGGAGCCAGCCATGCGCCGAGTTCGCCAAATGATCTATCGCCGCCCCCCGCGCCACACCGTCCGCCTCCCGTGCCAGGTCGTTCGGGAACGCGACTTTCGCCTGGTGGCCGACAAAATGACGGATCTGTCCGTCACGGGCATGTTGGTCACGCCAGCCGATCCCGTGCTCACGGGCGAGCGACTGATAGTTTCGTTCAAGCTGCCGGGAAGCGACGTCTACGTCGACGCCGAAGCGATCGTGGCCCGCGTCGTGCACGGCCGCCGGCCCGGCGAAGTGAGCCGCGCCCTCGGCGTCGAGTTCTCGAGTCTGCCCGGCAAATCCGCCGACGACCTCAACCGGGCGCTGCGCCGCAGCCCTTTGATCCCGCCCGGGGCGCGCCCGGGACGCCGTAGCGCCGTGAGCGTCCTCGCCGCGCTTCTGTCCGCTTGAAGCAACGGCTCGCGGCGCACGGTCGCGACGCGACTAAGCAAGCCCGGCGCGAACGAGCAACGCTCGCCGGCGCGCCTCGGCTTCTCGGAGTGCGTCACGATACTCGACGCTGGCCGTCACGCTTTGCGCAAAACCAGCTCCCGGCGTCCCGACCCAGCTCCCGTTGACCATCACGGCGACCAGCGCCGGCGCCGCGTCCGAGAAGCACAGCGAGCGCAGCGCATCGTCCGCGGGCCAGAGCGAGGGATGCTCGACGTCGTACACCGCGAGATTCGCGAGGCGGCCCGCCAAGAGCTCGCCCGCCGAAAGCTGCGGATGCAGCGCGCCGGGCAGCCGCCAAAGCCGCTCGAGCAACCTGCCCGGCTCGATCCACGCCGCGCTCGCGTCGAGGCACTCGGCGCGGAGCGACGCAACGGCGCGAGCGCGGTCCATGCTCACTCGCTCGGTCGCGCGCGCGTAGCTCTCCGAGAATGCCACTCGGAGCGCGGGAAGATTCGCGAGCAGCCGAAGCTCCTTCTGTGGATTCATGGAATCGTTCGAGGCCGCGCTGTCCGTGGCCACCACGAACTGCAGCCCGAGCGCGTCCCAGAGCGCAGCAGGAGCCAGGACGCCGAACTCGAGCTGCGAGTACGGGCACAGCGCGAGCACGTGTCGCGAGCGGTCGAGCCGCCGGAGCTCACCCGCGTCGGCGTACAGGCAGTGCGCCAGGACCGCGCATGAAACGTCGAGCAGCCCTTCGCGGAGCAACCAGTCGAGCGGGGTCGTGCCGTGACGGCGGCCGAGGGCGACGACCTCCTCCGGCGACTGCGCAACGTGACAATGCAACGGCAAACCGTTGGCCCGGGCGAGGTCGCTCGCGCGCCGAAACAGGTCGAGGCTCACCGTATCCGTCGCGTGCGGGCCGAGCGCCGCGACGACGCCCGCCGCCGTGAAGCTCGCGTCTCCGTGTACCGCAAGCGTCGCTTCGAGCTCCCGCTCCCACGTGTCTCGGCCCGGTCCACTCAAGTCCTGCAGCGTCGGCGCCACCACGCCCGCAAGGCCGGTGTCACGCAGCGCCTCGGCGACCTCCAAACCGGCATAGTAATGATCCCAGACCAACCCCACACCCGCGAGCAGCGACTCGTAAGCGCCGAGGCGCGCGAACGCCCGCACGTCTCCCGGCTGGAGGGATGCCTCGAGCCGGAAGAACACGCTTTCCACGGCGTTCGCCGCGTGCCCGCACTGCGCGACGATGCCCCGCAGGGCGGACATGGCCAGATGCGTGTGAGCGTTGACGAACGCGGGAGCGACCAGCGCGCGACCGAAATCGTCGAGGCGCCAGCCCGCGCCTTTCGCCTCGGAGGCGAGCGCGCGCTCGTCCGGATCGAGGCGTACCTCGTCGACGAGCGAGCCGCGCACGAAGATGGCCGCCCGCCGCTCCTCGACGCCATCGGCGCCGGGGACGAGCACGCGTCGCGAATAGACGATGGTCCGCGCGTCAGA
This sequence comes from Polyangiaceae bacterium, assembly GCA_036393455.1. Lineage (GTDB taxonomy): Bacteria > Myxococcota_A > Polyangia > Polyangiales > Polyangiaceae > DASWGX01. The sequence continues at coordinate 1,559 of DASWGX010000253.1, read as the reverse complement.
CACCGGCGGTTACCCCGCGCGCGCGGCGGGCACACGCCGCGGTTCGGCCTGGCCGCTCCGTGGGCCGCGGCCGGCGCCGCCTACCCGCGCGCCAAGCCGCGTGCGAGCCGAAGGGCTGGACCAGGTCGAGCCCCGAGAGCTCCGCGTCGTCTCGTCCGCACCGGGCGCCTGCATCGGGTGCTTCATCTTCGAGCCTTTCGAAGCGGCCATCAACCTCGAACCCCGCGATTACACTGTACGTAGAAAACGGCTCGGGTCCACACGGCACCCATCGACGTCGCGCCGCGCGCCCCCGAGTTTCGAGGGTAACGAAAGGGTGGGGCGAACAGCGCAGTTCCCTCACGCTCTGAGACTGAGTCGTACACGCGGCGCCGCGCTCACCTCTAGCCGAAAGGCCGGCGACGGGCTAAGAGCCAGCGAACCGAAGCGCGCCTGCGAGAAAAAAGAACAGAACCGCGAACCAAAACGGCCCGGATGACCCACCATGGCATGACCCACGATGGGTGGCGGACGTCACGACCGTTGCGTCCGTCTGGCAAAAATTGCATTCTGTTTCTACTTTAGGCCTTGCTTCGACATCGAACTGGAAAGTCATGACAGTGCATCGATCTCCCTCGAATTCGAAAGTCCTTACCTTGCTCCTCGGCCTTGGTTCGACGACGATGGCGTTCGGTGCCTGTTCGTCCGACAGCTCGGACGCTGGCGACAATCCGACGGGCGGACAGGGCGCCAGCGGCGCGACCGGCACCGGCAGCGGCGGCACGTCGTCGAGCTCGAGCACGACGAGCAGCGGCGCGACGAGCAGCGGTTCCGGAGGAGAGACGGATCCCGGCAGCGGCGGCGACGGCAACACGGGGGCGGGCGGCGCTCCGGATTTCCGCGAGTGTGCCAGCTCGGATCAGCAAGCGCGCCTGCTGCCCGCGAATCTGCTCTTCGTGATCGATCGCAGCGGCAGCATGAACTGCAACCCTCCCGAGGGCGATGACACTCTCAACGAGCTCTGCAAGACCAATCCGGTCAAGCAAGATCCCGGCGAGCTCTCCAAGTGGGAAGTCACGCGGGACGCGCTCAGCGACGCGCTCGACGCGCTGGGCGCTCAAGAAAACGTCAGTGCCGGCGTCTCGGTGTTTCCGAAGCCGGACCCGGTCAACGGCTGCCTCGTCGCGGCGGCACCCGACGTCGAGATCGCGCGCCTCGACGCCGATCACCGTGAAGCCATCGACGACTTCTTGACGATGGTGGATCCGCAGGGCGATACGCCGATCGCGGGCGCCACCATCCTGAGCTACCAATACTTGTCCCAGCAGCTCGTGGACGGGGAGCTCGAGGGCAACACGTTCGTGGTGCTGCTCACGGACGGAGCGGAAACCTGCGACGTCACGCCGAATCCAGAAAACAACGTCGATTACCTCGAACAGTTGATCGAAATGGACGTCCCGAACGCGACACTCTTCAACATTCGCACCTTCGTCATCGGAGCGCCTGGAAGCGAAGAGGGCCGGGGCCTGCTCTCGCAGATTGCTTTCGAAGGGCTCACTCCGCGCGATCCAGACTGCGAC
>DASWGX010000252.1:0-3181 GCA_036393455.1 Polyangiaceae bacterium | reverse complement strand
GTCGTTTCCACCCAAATGCCGAGGCCACCCACGGCTTCCACCACACGCTCGTAGCGAGTGTACGCGAGCCCGGTCGCCACGGCTCGTTCTTGGCCGTACATCGCGACTTGTCCACGCCGGATCTGCGACCACGCCGCGTCGTTGCCGATCACGGCGACGACCGGGATATTCTGGCGCACCAGGGCTTCGAACTCGAGCGCGTGCAACCCGAACGAGCCGTCGCCGTAGACGATCACCGTGCGCGAGCCCGGGCGGTTCAGTTTGGCGGCCATGGCGTAGCCGGGCCCGATGCCGAGCGTCCCGAACGGTCCGGGGTCCATCCAGAGCTGGGGCCTCTCGAGCGGAATCACGTTGGCGGCGGTGGCCACGAAATCCCCGCCGTCGCCGATCACGACGTCGCTTGGACCGAGCCGCGCGCCGATCTCGTGACAAACGCGGAGGGGGTTCGGCGGGTCGCCGCTGGCTTCGATTTGCGCCGCCATTCGGGCGCGCTCGGCGGACTCCGTCTCGCGGAGCGCGCGCACGAACGCCTCGGCGCGCTTGGGCTTGGCGGCGGCGACGAGCTCTTCGAGCACGAGGCCGCTATCGCCGTGAATCGCGACGTCGACGGCGCGGTTTCGGCCGAGCTCGGCGGCGTCGAGCGAAACCTGAACCACGCGCGCGTCGCGGTGGAACGTCCCGGGGCGACCGTAGTTCAGGCGAAAATCGAAGGGGGTGCCGAAGACGAGCACGAGATCGCTCTCGGATAGCGCCCGCTTCCTGGCGCGCGAAAACAAGACGGGCGACGCTTTGGGCAGCGCTCCGCGCGCCATGCCACTCAAGCAGAACGGCACTTCGAAGTGCCGGGCGGCCGCGTGTAGGGCGTCCGGCTTCGGCGACCAGAAGAGCTCCGCCCCCAGCAGAAACAGCGGTCGTTCGGCGCGCTCCAAGAGCCCGGCCGCTTCCGCAATCGCCGCCGGATCGCCCGCCGGGCGCACCGGTTTCCAGGGTTTCGTAGCAGGCTCCGTGTCCTCGGCGAACGACATCAACAGATCGAGCGGCAGCTCCAGGTACACGGGACCGGGAAGATTCGACTGCGCGACGCGAAACGCCGAATCGACGTATTCCTTGACGCGCTTCGCGTCGGGTACCTGGACGCTCCACTTGGTGACTTGCCGCATCAAGCCGACCGAGTCCATGTCTTGGAGCGAGCCCATGTCGGAGAGCGCGCGCGGACCGGCGCCCCCGAGACAAATTAGCGGAACCGCCGCGCGCTGGGCGTTGGCCAGTGCCGTGACCGCGTCGGTGACGCCGGGGCCGGCAGTGACGACACAGACGCCCGGGCTCCCCGTTACGCGCGCGTAGCCGTCCGCGGCGTGTCCCGCGGTTTGCTCGTGCCGCACGTCGACGACGCGGATGCCTTCATCGAGGCAGCCGTCGTAGATGGACTGCACGTGACCGCCGCAAAGCGTGAAGATCTGTCGAACTCCGTGCCGAGCCAGTGCTTGCGCGACGAGCCGGCCGGCGTGAACCCGAGCCATGGCGGGAAGTATAGCGAGGTTGTCCGTCTCGGGCTCGGGAGCCACCCGATGGCGGCGGAATCAGTGAACCGCGCCGCGGAGCCAGGCGAAGGCGGGTACCAGCGTCTCCTCCGGCGACGCCCCGCCCGCGCGGGCGCTCGATGTACCGGCGTGCAGCGGATCGACGAGAAAGCCGTGGTCGCCGAAAATCAGTGCCAACGTGCGGGGGGCGAGAGCGTTCAGGTGCTCCGCGAGCAGGGCCCCGGTTTCCGTGGCCGTGGCATCCATGCGTTCGATCAACGGGCCGCCGGGCTCGGAGAAGTGAGCCTGGATCGAGTCGAGCCGGTAGAGCTCGCGGTGGAGCGCCTTGATGCGGCGGAGGCCGTGCGCGTTGGACCCGCGCGTACCGGTGACGTCGAATTCCCCTCCGGAGAGCGGCTCTTTGAGGCCGCCCTCGCCCTTTGCCAAGAGCTCGAGCTGCACGGGGGTCGTGGTGGGAAGGGCCGCCCAAAGCAGCGTCTTTTCGACGAGCGCGCCGCGTCCTTTGACCCGCCCCTGAACCTCGTCGTACACGCAGAGCCCGAGGTCGAAGCGCATCGACGTTACCATGATGAGCTCGACCGAGCGCGCGCCGTGCAGCTTCCCGATGCGCAAAGCAAGCTCCGGGACGTCGAGGACCATATTGGGACGTTTGCCGCGAGCGCGGAACGCGTTGAACGCCTCCGAATAGCTCTGGGCGAAGCTCTGGGACCACGCCGAGAGTGCGGAGTCGGCGCGGTCATCGCCGATGCCGCGCAGCACAGCCTGTTGAAGAGGGATGTACGCGGAGACGAACATGCGCTCGACGACGCTCAGCGGCTTGGGCCCGCGCGCTCGCTCGAGCTCCGCGATCCAGCCTTCCCACTTTGCCCGCGCGACGGTGCTGAAGGCGTCCTCGCGGGGAGCGCGCGCGATCGCGGGCACTGCCGGACTCGCGGACGGCGGTTCACTGTCCGAGACGTCGCGCGCGCTTTCGACGCGCGGCGCCGTAGAGACGGGCTCGTCGTGGGAGGTGGTCGAAGCTGGCTCGGGCGTCGGATCCGAAAGCCCGATCTCGGCGATCAGATCGGCGCTGATCTCCGGTTCGTCGTCGCCGTATCCGCTGGGCTCGCTCGCGTGCTCCGCGGGCTTTTCGTGCTCCGCGGGCGATTCAGGCGCACCGGACGGGTCGAGCTCTTCCGGCGCCTCGGTTGCGTCGGGCAAGTCGCGGTTTCCCGCGACGTTGGTCGATCCGCGCTCCTTGGGCGCGTCGGGTTCTGCGGCCGGCTCGCGCTCCGCGTACGCATCATGCCCTTCCGGCGCTTCCAGCTCTGCGTACGCCTCGGATGCGCGCGGCTCGGGCGTGGCGACGGCGTCGAAAGCGCCAGGCGGGTCGTCGGATTCGGTCGCGTCGAATGGAGCGGGGGGCTCGACGGCTTCAGGCCCCGGAACCGCGTCGAGGTCCGAGGGTTCGGGCGCATGCTCGGCGACGTCGAAGACGCTCAGCCTCGAATCGATCCATCGCGGTTCGGACGCGGGTGGCGGCTCCGGCGACTCGCCCGTCGGCTGGGTGAGGGGTGGAAGCGGAGAATGATCGAGGTCGATGAACGTCGATGCTTGAACCACGAGTGCGTTCAGCGGGACGGGCGCCGTGTACACTCCGA
>DASWGX010000251.1:0-4682 GCA_036393455.1 Polyangiaceae bacterium | reverse complement strand
GCCGAAGCGCAGGCCATCGACCGCGCGCATCGCATCGGACAAACGCGCAGAGTCATCGCGTGCCGGCTGCTCACGAAGGATACCGTCGAGGAAAAGGTCGAAGCGCTGCAACAAGAGAAGCGGCAGCTCGTCGCGGCGCTGTTCGGCGATCCCAAGCACTTTTCCGGCAAGCTCACGCAAGAAGATTTCGAACGACTGCTCGGATGACCGCGCGCTCGGCCGTGGTACGCTAACTCGCATGACAACCGCCCTCTCCGCCTATCGGCTCGGTTTTGCCGACTGGCTCACCTACCCGGACGACGGGCGGCTCTATGAAATCGTGACGGGAGAGCTTTACGTGACTCCGCCGCCCAACGTCGAGCACCAGCGCATCTCGCGCGACCTCGAATACCGTCTCCTCGAGTACCTGCGCCGCGCCCACCGGGGCGAAGTCTTCGACGCTCCTATCGGCGTCCACCTCTCGGACGAAAACGTGCTCGAGCCCGACCTCGTCGTCGTGCTCGCCGAGCATGCCGACCGCATCGGAAAGCAAGCGATCGAAGGCGCTCCCGACCTCGTCGTCGAAATCCTCTCGCCGGGCACGGCCCAGCGCGACGTGGGCCCCAAGCTCCGCCAATACGAACGCGCCCGCGTCCCCGAATACTGGGTTGTCGACCCCAAGAACCAGACCGTCGAGGTGCTCGTCCTCGAGCAAGACACATACGTGCGCCGCTATCTCTTCGGCAGGGCCGACAATCTCGTCTCACCGCTGCTGGACGGGCTCGCGATCGATTTGACGGAAATCTTTCGAAGTTGAACCACAACGCCGAGCCCATGGTCGGACGGGATTCGGTCTTCGTCAGCTACGCCAGGGAAGACGCCGCGTTTGCGCAGCGTTTGGCGGCGGGTTTGCGCGAGCGGGGCCTCGATGTGTGGATCGATACGAATCTGCGCGCCGGAACGCGCTGGGACCGGGAAGTTCACGAGGCGATCCGAGCCTGCGGCAGGATGGTCGTCGTGCTGTCGCCGCGCTCGGTGGAATCGACGGAGGTGCCTCGCGAGTGGTCCTTCGCGCTCGACGACGGCGATCTCGTGGTCCCGATCCTGTACGAGCCTTGCGAGGTGCCGTATCGATTGCGGCTGCACCAGCACGTCGACTTCACGCGCGACTACGCTGCGGCTCTCGAGCAGCTGGTCCGCAGCCTCGGCGTTCAGAGCGCGAGCTCCGCGGAGACGGTCGCGCGCACGGACGCTCCGCGGCTTCCGTCGCGACGCGCGCTCGGTGCCGTCTTGGCGGTGGCCGTCCTGTTGCCGATCGCCGCGCTCGTTTGGCCGACACTCTGGCGAAGGCCCGACGTCGCGTCCGAGCTGCCGGTACCGACCGCAGCCCAACCGAGCCCGAAACCGAAGGCCGCCGTCGCGGAAGTGAGCGGTGAACGCCTGATCGAACAGTACCGAACGACAGCCGATTCGCGATCGCGCTTTCTTTCGTCTCGGGAGCGCTGGCTCTCGGCGGCGGAAAGCTTCGAGGAGGCGGCGGAGAGCCGCAATCTGTCGGAGCAAGCTCGCGCCTCCTACCTGTCCCGCGCACGCTTCTGCCGCGGGCGAGCCAATCTCTTGTCCGGCGAGCTCGAGCCAGCGGTGCAAAACTTCCGGGCTTCGCTCGAGGCGGACGACCGGTGGGCTCCACCGAGCATCGAGCTCGCGGTGACTCTGACACGCCTCGAACGCTACGAAGACGCCCATGCCGCCGCGCGCCGCGCGTTGCGCGTAGAACCGGACTTCTGGCTTGCCCGCATCGCGGCGGCCCCCATCTACGCGGCGGAGGGCAAGCTGCACGACGCCATCCGAACCTACGAGGCCGTCGCGAGCGGTTCGCAGTCATTCCCATCGGTGGAAGCCAACTTGGCGCTCGCGTATCACGCCGCAGGGCTGCATGAAGAGCGTGCGAAGGAGCTCGCCGAAAAGGCGCTGGAACGCGATGCGGACCTCGCGCCGGCGCTGATCGTGCTCGCGGAACGGGCGCTCGAGGCCGGACGAGCGGAGACGGCGCGCAGCTACAGCCAGAGGCTGGTGGACACTGCCGTCTTCGACGTCGCTGCCTGGCTGGTGCACGGTGACGCGCTCCTGGCCCTCGACAGGAAGAAGGAGGCGCAGGCGGCCTTCGAGCGCGCCCTCGAGGAATTCGATCGAACCCGCGAGCCCGGCGCTCCGCTCGAGCGCTTGAAGCAAGTGCGCAACGCCCTTGCCCGCGGCAAGCTTCCCGGGCGGAGGTTCGCGGCTCCCGAGCAGAAAGACCGCTCGATCCCCAAACACACAGGGTCCAGCTCCGATCCGGCGCCGCACTTGCGCACGCACCCAAAGAGTCCCGACTTCGGCTTTTGAGCGCGCGCGGCCAGCCGTGGCGCTCGGTCGTCACCAGCGACGCTCGAACCGCCGCAGCTTCATTCGTAGACGAACACGCCGCGCAGGTCCTCGGTGGTCGAAATCGGGGCGCCGCCGTTCTTGTAAGACGTAGCGCGGAACTGATACACCAAGCCCGAGATCAGATCGGGTCCGGCGTAATCTACGCTCACCTCTGTCGAGCCGCTCACCGAAGGTACGTTTTCCTCGATCCAGATTCGTGTCCCGAAGGCGTCGTACACGGCTACCGAGTAGTGTTCCTCTCCCGAGTCGTCCTCCCATGTGAAGGTGGGCGTGCCGGTGACGACTTCCTCCGCGTCCGGCGAGGTCACCGCGAGCGCGCCGGTCACCTTGAAGCTCTCATCCATGACAACGTCGGACCCGGAGACCCGCACGGCGACGACGTCGGTTCCGCCCTGGGACACGTCCGGGTCGCGCACGAGATCGTCGTTTTCGAACGCGGCCAGCGCAAAGTAGTCACCATCGGGCACGCCGCTGATCTCGAAATCGCCGGTGACGCCCTCGGCGCGCAGACCCGCGGGCACCTCTCCCCGAGCCACGGCTTCGACGAACGTTTCGGCGACCACGAGAATCACGCTCGTCTCGTCGCCGTCACCGGGATTCACCAGCGAGACCTTGCCGGACACGGCAGCTGCCTCGGCGCGGACCACGCCGAGATCGACGCCGCTCGTCGTCGCTCCCCGCGCGACCTCCACGGTTTCGGCCTCGAGATTGTAGCCGACCAGGTAGGCGCGGACTTCGCGCTCTCCTTCGGGGACGTTGAAGACGGTGAAGCGTCCGTCGTGGCCGGCGATGCCGGTGACGCCGGCAGCGACGATCAGCGCGCCGCCCGGCCGAGGCGCCGCCACGCTGCCCTCGATGGTTCCGAGCCCCTCGGTTTGCTCGAGTGCGATCAGCCCGACGTCGGTCGCGGCGTTCTCCACGACGCCGCCGTCGTGCATCGACACGTCCACCGGTACGGCACTGCGCGGAGCCACCGGAAACCCGAGGTAGCCCGCGGCGTCGACGCGCAGCGTGTACTGCGTGGATGCCGGTTCGCCTTCGGAGTCTCGCGCCACGGGGACGCGCAAGGAGTACACGCCACTGGCCTCGCTGACGGCTACGCCGGATGCGGCCGCGCCGTTGGCGTCTCGCGCCACGACGTGCGCGCCGGAGACAGCCGCGGCGTCGGCCAGGTCGAAGACGCGTCCCTGCACGTGAATTGGAGCAAAACAGGCGGGCTCACCGCCCTGGACCTCTTCGCACACCTGGCCTTCCTGGCACCCGGTTTGGGCGCTCGGCGAGCAAGCGGCATCGGCAGCGTCGTCCCCGGAGCCGCACCCCGCCAACCAGCCGAAAAGACAAGCACCCGCCACAGCCGTGAAAAGTCGCATTCGTTGCACTCCTGGTCGCCGGTTTTCCTGATGGGACGCGACGCGCTCGACGGACGGCGCGCCGGTCCGTGCTCAAGGTGCCGTCAGGTTCGCTTTCCGGTCCGACAATCTGCACGGAGCAGATCGACGCACCCTGGGTTACATCGGCACGACGGCGCGCGCGGCGCGATCCCGAGCGCCGCGCGCGAAGGCTCAGACGTAAGTTCGCATTTTCTGGGGCAAGTGTTCGAGCACGTTGAAGCTGACGACTTCGACGTCGCCCCGAGCGGAAACGGAGAACGACGTGACGCCGGCGTGGTGAATCAAGAGTCGGTGAAAGCCGGCGGCCCGCCCCGCGGCGACCCGCAGCAAGAGCGAACGGATCAGGTTGCCGTGACAGACCAGAATCTCGTGCCGGATCCGCTGCGACGCCCTGAAGAACTGTTCGAGAACGCGTTCCAAGCGCAGGGCGTCCTCGGCGAGCTCGGCGCGGGGAATGGCTACGCCCGGCACTCGCGCCGGTAACATTTCCCGGAGCGCCGCGTGGCGCGTCACGCGCGTCGCGCCGAAGCCCGCGGCCAGGATGTCGGCCGTTTCCACCGCGCGCACCGCATCGCTCGACCGAACCGCGGCCACCGGGAGACGGGCGAAATGCTTCGCCAACCGCGAGGCCTGCCTTCGCCCGAGCGGCGTGAGACGATCCGAACCCGAGGCTTCGATCTCGTATTGTCCGTGGCGGACGAAGTGCAGCACGCGCCCGTCGACCCACGGCGGCGTGGCCGGTGGCTCATGTTTCGTATTCAGGCGATTGACCCTTCCTTCGTGCAAGCTTCGCGCACCGCCTCGAACGCCGACGCTCAGAGCGCCTGCTCGTACCTGACGAAATAGAGCTCGTCGATCCAGAAATCGAAGCTGCCCGGCGGCATC
>DASWGX010000250.1:0-7735 GCA_036393455.1 Polyangiaceae bacterium | reverse complement strand
ATCCGTGTGGACGATGAGCACGACGCCCGCCGACAACCAGCTGCGGTGGAGCGGAAGGAGGGCCTGCACCATCACCGTGCCACCCTCCTCGATCTCTTGCTCGCTCAGAGTCGGGTCGAATTGCCACACCCTTTGCCCGGCCTCGTTCACGGCGCGAAAGAGAATCATGCGCGCGCCGCGCCGACTCACTTGGTCGACGAGCCAGCGCTCGACCCGGCTGAGGCCTCGAGCCTTTTTCAGCTGCTCGAAGCGGCTGCGCCCGATGGTCATCGGCGACTTGGGAGTGATGACCACCGCGCTTTGTTCCACGCCGTTGTGCCGTAGGGACAGCTCGCTGATGGTGAATGGTATAGTGTCCGCGGGAGCGGCTTGACCCATTCAGATGATGATACCGATTCCGGTCGATGCTTCAAGGGGATCGAGGCCCGACGCGGATATTTGTAGGTGCTGTTCCCCCTCGGCCGCTGTTCCCCCTGAGCCGCTGTTCCCCCTCAGCCGCTGCGGGCGAACGACACGACAAGTAGTAGTACCCGCACGTGCGAACGACGGCGCTCAGTCCTCGAACAGCGGCGTCTCGATGTCGATTGCTCTCCGTTTGCTCGCGGACGATCGAGGTTTGGGCTGTGCGACCGCCTTGACGGAACGTTGCGAGGCCGCCGTCGACTGTGCGCCGGCGAGCACCTTCGAGCTCTTTTCGGAGACGGCCGGCGTCACGGTCGGCGTCACGGTGCGCGCCGCCGTCTCGGGAAGCGGCTTCGAGCTCTTCGCCGGGCCGGGGGCCGCCGCGTTGCCGGCGTCTGCCCGCAGCATCGTGCCGCCGGCAGCCGGCGCGCCATTCTCGCCGGACACGCGACGCTTCGATTCCGGGGCGTGCGCGGCGGAGGGCGGCGAAGCGGCGGGATCGCCCGACTGCGGCTCGACGTCTTGCGGCGCGACTTCCACGGGCTCGGCCCCACGCGGCCACAACACGAGCGCCGCGGCGACGAGCGCCGACGCCGCGCCGGCAACGATCAGTGCAATGGTCCTCAGGCGCCGCGCGCGCGCCAGCATGGCTCGAGCTTGCCGCGCGGAAGTGCCGTCGGGAGCCGACGGTCGCGAATGCGCCGCGTCCACCAATGTCGCGGCGGCCCGCGAAGCCACGGTTTCCGTCAGTGCCGTGACGGGCGGCGGAGCCGTATCCTCGAAGCCCGGCGCGCGAGCGGGCTCCGCCTGGATCCATTTCTCTCTCACTTCCGGCGCGATGGTTCGCACCCGAAACCGATACAAGCTCTCGAGGTCGTCCCGCTCCGCGGGCGCGGCAGTGCGTGCAAAGCCCGCGGGTTCGTCTTTCGGCTCTGCTTCTTCGGACACGGCTACTCCAGAATCGAGCTCGCCGAAGACTTCGACGGCGCGGCCTTCTCGTCGCTCGACTGTTTGTTCGGAGGCGGGACGCGAGGCGCGGAGCTCGCTCCAAGGTCTGTTCGCAGCCATTCGAGCCGCTCGTCCATCGCCGTCTTGCCGGATGGTGCCGGCAAGGTCGCGGCGCTTCTCGGCGTGGGTGCAGGCACCGGCTTGCGGCCAGCCGAAGCCGTGGCCGCGCGCTCGCTCTCCGCGCCGGTAGCTCGGACGGGGCCGGCAGAGCCCCCGCTCCGTTGCGGTTCCACGGAGCGGCGTGAGCGTTCGTGCGGAGAAGCGGGCGGCGTGGCACGCGGGCTCCGCGCGGGCGTCGGCTCGCGTACCGGAGCATCGAAGAACGCAAAGCCAGCGAGCATTCCGAGCGCCGTCAGCGCGGCGAAGCCGAGCAGCGCCGCCGCGACGCGCAGCGGCGAGGGCGAGGGCGAGGGCGACGGACGTGGGCCGAAAGCGGCGTCCCTGACGACCGTCGCGGACGGCGGTTCCACGAGCGCGCGCTCGGTCGCTTCGCCCGGCCGTTTGAGGCTCGCCACGGGCACGCCCGGCATGAGCGGCCGCTTGGGCACGGGAATGCGGCGCGCCGAGCTCGGTCGCGGGGAGGTCTCGCCGGCATCGTCAGGCCTCGCGCCGGAGAGGTCCCGGCGTTCGAGCGGCACCGCGTCTTCTCTCAGCCGTTCGAGCGCGGCGCGCGCCGCCGTGGCCAGCTCCCCCATCGACGCGTAGCGCTCCGTCGGTTGCTTGAGAATCGCGCGCTGCACGAAACGCGCGACGTGGGCGGGCACGCCGGGCTCCAGCAGGTCGAGCGGCGGCGGCATGGCCTCGATTTGGAGCCGGCCCGCGAGCTCCAGCGTCGCATCCTCGACGCCGATCAACGTCGGGTGCCGGTGCAGGCACTCGTAGAGCAACGTGCCGAGCGAAAATACGTCGCTCTGCGGCGACGGAGCGAGCCCCTTCAAGAGCTCGGGGGCCATGTAGAGCAGGGTGCCCGCCAAGCGATCGGCTCGTTGTCCGTCGTCGGCGTGGCCGAGCACGCGCGCAAAGCCGAAGTCGACCACCTTTACGTGATTGCCGGGCTCGATGAAGATATTGTCCGGTTTCAGATCCCGGTGCAGAACGCCCGCGCGGTGGGCGGCTTCGACGGCGTCCGCAACCTCCACCGCGACTTCCAGGGCTTCGAGCGGCGTGAGGCGGCGGAGGTCGTCCAGAGCGGCGCGCAGCGTGCGCCCCCCGAGCCTCTCCAGCACCAGGTAAATGAGCTCGTTCTCGGCGACACCGGCGTCGTGCACGCGCGCGATTCCGGCGTGCTCCACCTGGGCCAGGCGCCGCCCTTCTGCCTGCGCTCGCTTGGCCGCGCCAGCCGCGACGTGAGCGAGATCGGGAATCACCTTGATCGCCACCGCCGCGTCGAGGAACGAATCGTGCGCCTCGTACACGAACGTGTAGCTGCCCCGGCCGATCAGGCGCAAGACGTCGTACTTCAGAAATCGCGTACCGGCGCGGAGCGGGCCGGCGTTCGCGGTTGCGTCGCGAGACACTCCGTCAATCGGTTCGGGCTCCGTCACGCCGGGAAGCCTAGCCTCAAAATGCCCCTGCGATCCACGCACCCAAGTCGTTACCGGAAGCGTGGACGCCGACCGTGACGGCTTCGCGACGCGCCGCGGTCCCGCCGGCGTCCGGCGACGGCCAGATGAAGTAAGTGGCCAGCGCTCCGACACCCACGAGCCCCGCGGTGAAGAATGCGGCGGTGCTGACCTGGTGGGCGGAATCCTGCTCGTCGAGCTTGACCGAAAGTTCCTCGCACGCGGCGGGCCTGCTACCCGGCGGCGGCGAGCAGGCGCCACCCGCGCGCACCAGATCGGGGTCTCCCTGAACCCGCACCTCGGCGGCGAGCTCATCGACACGGCGTTCCGCGGCGTTCGCCTTGAGCGCGAAGCCGACGCCGATGCCTGCCGCAACGACGGCGAGACCCGCACCCGCCAGCGTAACCGCAAGCCTCAGCTCGATTCCGGAGCCTTCGTCCTGGTGAGAGAGCGGCCTCGAACCGGGACGCAGCGGCGGCCGCTCGGGCTCCGGCAACGACAGCTTCAGCGTGTCGCGCGAACCCGGCGCAAGCTCCAAGGTCTGCCGCGCCGAGCTGCGCCCGTCCGAGCGCGCCTCGAACGTGTGGACGCCGGCGTCGACCCACACTTGACGTTCGAACGGCGAGCGCCCGATAACCTTGCCGTTGTCGAGCACCTCCGCGCCGTCCTCGCTCACCTCGAGCGTGAGCACGGCGAGATGCTCGCGACAGCGTTCGAGCTCTCGCCCGGCTGCTCTGCGCTTCTCGTCCCAGTCCGCCGGCGCCTGCCCGAGGAAAAACTCCCAGTAGCCCGCTGCCGCCAAGTAATGCCCGAAGATCATCTCCACTTCGGCCAAGCTTGCGGCAATGGCGTAATGCGGGCGGACCTCCCACGCCGCGAGGAATGCTTCGCGCGCACGGTCGAGCCTTTGTTGCTTGAAGTGCTCGACCCCAGCCTCCATGAGGGCCCAGGCCCTGGCGTCGGCCGACACCTCACCTCTGGCGTCGGCCGAGTCGCGTTTCGCCTGCGCACTTGCTCGCTGCGGCAACAACAACGCCACGGCGCACAGCGTCGTGGTCGCCCACGTCATGGCGAACGACCGGCGCGCGCGCTCCAGCACGAGCTCCCACCACGCCTCGGCAGGCCGGCGAGCTCCAGCAAATGCACCCATTTTCGCCACACATTCAGCCACTTCGCCGCTTCACGCAATTGGAAAATGACGAACGACTGCGTCAGACTGACGTCATCGACGACGAGAACGCGCGCTCCGACCACTCATCGCTCTCATGCCAAGGCGACGTCGCTGAAGGCGGCGAGTTCGTGCGTGCGCCGAGCAAGTTCAGGGACCGCATTTCCGCCGACGGCTCGAGCGGCTACCGAGCGGAGCCGGACCGCTACCATCTGTACGTTTCCTGCGCCTGCCCCATGGGCCCACCGCACGCTCGTTACGCGCTCTGTCAAGGGGCTCACGGACGTCATCGGCATGTCCGTCACCGACAGCTTTCTCGGACCCGACGGGTGGACGCTGAACGGCGGCGAAGCCGGCGCAACCGGCGACCCGATCAACGGCTTTCGGGCGCTACCGCGCCGGCTTCGCGCGCAACCAAGTTGCTTACGACCGCGCCGCTGTCGCACTGTTCGCGGCCCTGGACCGGTTCGAGGAGCTCCTCGCCAAAAGCCGTTTCCTCGCCGGCGTCTCACTTACGGAAGCCGACGTCCGCCTCTTCACGACGCTGTTTCGTTTCGACCTCGTCTACCACGGCCACTTCAAGTGCAACCTGCGGCGCTTGGTCGACTACGAAAACCTGTGGGCGTACACGCGCGACATCTACTCGCTGCCCGGCGTCGCCGAGACCACCAACGTCGAGCACGTGCGGCGCCACTACTATCGTTCCCACGAAGGCATCAATCCGTCCCGCATCGTCCCCATCGGTCCCCGGATCGACTACAGCGAGCCGCAGGATCGGGCCGCGCGTTTTTGCGGACTCTGAACGTCCCGTTTCCGGCGTGTCTCCGGCACAGGCCTCGAGCCCCACGCCTCGAACGTCGATACGATCGGATGAAAGGTGCGACGCTGGAGACGTGCAGTCTAGAAACGACTCCATCATTCGCACCACCCCTAGGGGTGAGCCCTATCTTCCAAGAGCGTTAGCCTCGTGACATGATGAAACCCTTGTTCGCTGCGCGCTCGCCCTGACCGCGCAGATAGCGATTCACATGCCGGCTTCCGGCCCATGCAGGCGCATATCCATGATCAAACGAATTCTAATCGTCGGCGGGGGTTCCGCGGGCTGGATGACCGCGTCGTATCTGACGCGCGCGCTGAAGGGCGTCGAGATCGCGCTGGTCGAATCGGCCAACGTGAGAACGATCGGCGTCGGCGAAGCGACGTTCAGCACGATCAAGCTGTTCTTCGACTTTCTCGGCCTTAGCGAGCAAGAGTGGATGCCGCATTGCAGCGCGGCCTACAAGCTTGCGATTCGCTTCGTCGGCTGGCGCGCGGACCGCGGCCATTTCTATCACCCGTTCCAGCGTTTCGAGTCCGCGTGCGGCAAGACGGCGGCCGACTGGTGGCTCAAGCTCGGCCGCGGCCAGACGCGGTTCGACTACGCGTGCTTCACGACGCCCTCGCTGTGCGACGCGATGCGCTCGCCCCGCTACCTCGACGGCACCGTCTTCGACGACGAAGTTCTCGAGTTCTATCGAGACGGCACTCCGCCGCCGAACACCGTCATCGCGGGACACCAAGTCCAGTACCCATACGCCTACCACTTCAACGCCGCCGAGCTCGCCACGTTTCTTCAGGGCTATGCGGTCGAGCGGGGCGTCACGCGCATCGTCGACGACGTCGTCGAAGTGCCGCTGCGGGAGGACGGCGCGATCGCTTCGATCCGCACGCGCGAGCACGGCTCCCTCGAGGCCGACCTCTACGTCGACTGCACCGGCTTTCGAGGCTTGCTCGTCAATCAGGCGCTCGGCGAACCCTTCGTTTCGTTCGGCGACGTATTGCTCAACGACAGCGCCGTCGCGATTCAAGTCCCGCGCGACATTCAAAGGGACGGCATTCGCCCCTACACGACCGCGCACGCGCACAACGCGGGCTGGTCGTGGAACATTCCCCTCTACGGCCGCGATGGCACCGGCTACGTTTACTCGAGCCAATTCATCGACAAGGACGAAGCCGAGCGCGAATTCCGAGAGTTCTTGGGACCGGCCGCGAAGGATTGCACCGCGAACCACATCAAGATGCGCATCGGCCGCTGCCAGAACGCTTGGGTCAAGAACTGCGTCGCGATCGGTCTTTCCGGCGGTTTCGTCGAACCCCTCGAATCCACTGGAATCTTCTTCATCCAGCACGCGATCGAGGAGCTCGTGAACCACCTGCCGCCGGCGGAGCCCGACCCTGGCCTAATCACGAGCTACAACGCGACCATCGGCGCATGTATCGACGGCGTCAAAGACTTCCTGACCGTCCATTACTTTGCCAGCGATCGGGTCGACACACCCTTCTGGCGCGCGACCAAGCAAGTCGAACCCCGCGAATGGCTGAGGGAACGCATGCGCGTCTGGAAAGCACGCCTACCCGAACCTCGCAGCATTTATCCCGCCTTTCACGGCTTCGAGTCGTACTCCTGGGCCGTCATGCTGCTCGGCGTGAACCATCAGCCCGTTTCGTACGCGCCGGTCCTGGACCACCTGGACGAAGCCCAGGCCCACACGATGTTCCGGCGCATCCGCGAACGCTCCGAACGCCTCGTCGCGACCCTGCCCAGCCAGTACGAATATCTCACGCACATGCGCGGCTTCCGTTCCGGACCCCGTGAGCGCGCCGGCTACGACGCTCGCTCAGGGCGCGAGCGCGTAGTGCTGACGCGGGGCCACGCCAAGGTGGAGTGACAGGCTGCCCCCCGCTGCGCCGCAGCCGCACCGGGCGCCCCCGAGCCGAAGCCCCCAGCAGCCGAGCGTCGACTGCCGTCGCGGGAAAGGTGCGATGCCGGAGGATGCCGGCGCCAAGGTTGCCGCGCTCGAGAAGTGCCGCGTCCGGCGCTGCCTCGCGGCGAAGAATCATCAAGCGCCAAACGAGTGTCGGGAAACGATTACTCTATCCGCGCGAATCCTACCTTCTGGGAGCGTTAGCGTCGTACCATCCGCTTGACCCGCTGCCGGCAGACGGCGAAACTCCGAGTTCGTAGCTCGCCGGACGCCGACAAGCGTTCGTTCGATCCGAGCGAGCAACGTTCGTTCGTTCATAGAGCGCTTGAGGCCAATCCGCTCGCAAGGAGGCTCGTCGTGGCTTACGCATCGCCATTGTCCAACCCACAGCTCATACCGAATCCCTACCCCGTGTACGCGGCCTTGGCCAAGAAGGAACCGGTCCACTGGTGCGACGGTCTCCAGGCATGGGCCGTCCTCAGGCATGCTGACTGCCACCGTGCGCTGCAGGATGCTCGACTCAAGGCGGAACGCATGGAGTCGATTCTCGAACTCAAGTTTCCGGACCAGCGCTTGCCTCCGGACAGCATTTACCATCGTTTCACGAAGAACGTGATGATGTACACCGACCCGCCTCTGCACGATTCGCTGAGAAGATCCACTCAGCCGGCCTTCACGCGGGCAGCCCACGAGCATTACAGCAAGGTCATTCAAAGCGTGGCTACCGACCTCGTCGCGACCATCCCGAACGGTAGGTTCGAGATCGACGCGGTCAGCGAGCTAGCTGCCAAGCTTCCGGTCAACGCTGCGGTGCAAGCGTTCGGACTGCCCGAAGAAGATCTCGATTTCGT
>DASWGX010000249.1:0-11170 GCA_036393455.1 Polyangiaceae bacterium | reverse complement strand
CCGGGGGAAGGTACACGTCACGCTCGACGACTTCTTCGAATAGCGGAGCGACGAGGATGTCGGAGCCGAACAGATACTGGTCATCGACGTCGAAGCTGCCGCGGTCGCCCGGAAACTCGAAGAAGAGCGGTCGAAGCAACGGGTGCCCTCGCAGGCTACAGTCCGCGGCCTGCGCCCAGATGTACGGCATGAGCCGGTAGCGAAACTCGATGGCGGCACGAAATTCCTCGACGAACGCCGCATCGAACTCCCAGGGTTCCGTCGGGGGCAGGCCGTGGCACCGGCAATGCGACGTGAGCGCGCCGAACGGCAGCCAGCGGCGGTACAGTGCGCGCGGCGTCGCCGGAAAGAAACCGCCGACGTCGTGGCTCCAGTAGGAAAAGCCGGACAGGCCCAACGAAAGGCCGCCCCGGAGGGACCCCAGCATGCCGCCGTCCGAAGCCTCTGCATCACCGCCCCAGTGTACCGGGTAGCGCTGCGACCCTGCCCACGCGCTGCGCGCCCAGATCAGCGTGTAGCCCCGCGACGCGAGCGTCGCGTCGGCGGCGGCGCGGTTGTAGCGCAAGGGATAGAGGTTGTGCTCGTGGGCGCCGGAGCGGCCGTTCGCGTAGCGGCCGTTGAACGGCGCTCCTTCTCCGAAGTCCACCTTGATGGCGCCGACGCCGAGGTCGAGGAGGCCGCGCAACTTCCGCTCGTACCAGCGAACGGCGTCCTGGTTCGTGAAATCGAGCACGGCGTCCTCCGACGCAAGCTCACCGCCCGGACCGCGCACGGCGAGATCCTTCGCGAGGACTTCTTGGTAAAGGGGATTGTTGGGGGCAAAGTAGGGCAATTGCCACAAGCTCAGCTTGAACCCCTGTTCGTCGAGGTCGCCGATCATCTTCTTCGGATCGCCGAAGCGCGAGCTCGAGAACGCGTAGTCGCAGGCCCAATCCTTCTCGAACCAGCCCGTGTCGAGGTGGATGACGTCGCACGGAATTCGATGCTCGCGCAGCTTCTCGGCGACGCTCCGCGTCTCGGCTTCCGACGAGTAGGTGATCCGGCTCATCCACAGGCCGAAAGACCAGAGCGGCGGGCGCGGGCTCCGGCCCGTCAGCGCCGTATAACGCGCCAGCACTTCGGCTGGACCTCCCAGGAAAAGGAACAGATCCAAGCTCTCATCGCCGGAGAACAAGACTTGAGTGTCGGCATACGAGTGCCCGAAGTCGAACAGCATGGGCGTGGAGGCGTGGACGAAAGCCCCGTAGCCGCGGCTGCTCAGATAGAACGGCACGGGCTTGTACATTTCGTCCGTCTGGCTGCCGTGAGCGTCCTGCGTGGAGACCTCGACGCTCTGCCCGCGTTTGTCGAACGCGCTGAAGGATTCCCCGGTGCCGAAGATTTTCTCGCCCGGGAACAGCGTGAAGCTCGCCGCGATGCTCTGCGCGAGATCCGCGCCGCGCCGCACGAAGGAAAACGGCAGCGGCCGTCCGGCGATCATGCACTTTCCGTCGTGAAGCGTTCGCGTACGGAGCACTGACCTGCCATGGCCGTCACGGAGTTCCAGGAACCACGGGTCTTTGCCGAGGCTGACCGAGCCGTGGGGTCCGGACCAAGTGCACGAGCCTTCGGCTTCGGCGAGCTTCCATGCCCGGCTTTCGGGCACGCCACCCGCGAGCATCGGCGACTCCGATTCCGGCAAGGAGCCGTCACGGCTCCGCAGGCGCAGCCTGAGCGTCCGTTCGTCGACGAAGTGAAGCGCGAACGGCAGAGACTTCGGTTCCGGGTAGTTGGCGGGAAACTCCCACGCCGGCACCGGCTCGAGCGGAAGCGTCATGTGGTTGAAGGCGACGCGCGGTTTTCTTCGATGGCGCACCCACGAGAGCCGGCCGACGCCCGTTTTCGGGTCGAAGGCGTCGAGGGCTTTCGCCGTGAAGACGAAGGCGTCCGGCTCCAAGAAGTCGCCGCGCGGGTCAGGGGGCTGATTCAGTCGGTTTCTGAAGCGTTCCATCTGTGGCCTTTTCGCGGCGGCCCTTTTAACAGACCGATCCCGAGCGCCGTCAAGGCGCCCGGAGCGAGCCTGGCCGGTTGCTCTCCGGGCTTGTCTCTGCGATAGCCGCGGTGGCGTTCATGCTGGTCCTCGGTGGAGCATCGGCCCTCTCACCCTTTCGCGCGGATAGGCTGCTGGCGGCCCTTCGCGCCAAGGTACCGAGCGTCGAACGCGTGAGCGCGACTTACGTCCATTTCGTTGCTGTGCGCCAGGAGCTCTCGAGCGGGGAGCGTTCGATTCTCGAGCGGCTGCTCGAGTATTCGGCCGAGCGTGCGGCGCCGGAGTCGCCCGACCTCGTCGTGGTGCCGCGGCCGGGAACGATTTCGCCATGGTCGTCCAAGGCGACGGACATCGCTCGCCGTTGCGGGCTCGATGGTGTGGAGCGCATCGAGCGCGGCGTCGCCTACGTGTTCGAGGCGGCGACGCCGCTCGCGGCGTCGGAGCTCGGGCAACTTTCGCGCGCGCTCGTCGACCGCATGATACAGGTCTCCCTGCGCCGGCTGTCCGACGCTCGAGCTCTGTTCGCGCGCGCCGAGCCACGCCCGCTCGTCCGCGTCCCGCTGCTCCGCGAAGGTCCCGCCGCGCTTGCGCGCGCCAACGCCGACTTCGGGCTGGCGCTTTCCGACGACGAACTCGAATACCTGGTCGCGGCCTTCGCGGAAATCGGCCGCGACCCGACTGACGTCGAGCTCGTGATGTTCGCGCAGGCGAATTCCGAACACTGCCGGCACAAGATTTTCCGCGCCGATTGGGTGATCGACGGCGAGCGGCAGCACCTTTCGCTGTTCGACATGATCAAAAATACGCACGCGCGCAGTCCTGGCGGCATTCTCTCCGCGTATCGCGACAATGCCGCAGTCGTCTCGGGGCTTTCCGGCGCCCGCTTCTTTCCCGATCCGTCAGACCAAGTCTATCGGCGCCGCAGCGAGGCGATTCACCTGGTCATGAAGGCCGAAACGCACAACCACCCGACGGCCATCTCGCCCCATCCGGGCGCGTCCACGGGAGCAGGCGGCGAAATCCGCGACGAGGGCGCGACCGGACGCGGCGCCAAGCCCAAGGTGGGAGTCACCGGGTTTTCGGTATCTCATCTCAGGATGCCCGGTTTTCCGAGACCCTGGGAAGAAGGGCAAATTGGCAAACCCGAGCGCATCGCGTCGCCGCTCGAAATCATGCTCGAGGGACCGCTCGGCGGGGCCGCGTTCAACGACGAGTTCGGGCGTCCCAACGTGGCCGGGTACTTTCGCACCTTCGAACAGCGCGTGCACACCGAGCGCGGCGTCCAGGTGTACGGGTATCACAAGCCCATCATGCTCGCGGGAGGGCTCGGCAACGTTCGACCCGAGCACGCCACGAAAAAGCGTGTTCCGCCCGGAGCGCTGCTGGTCGTCATCGGCGGTCCCGCCCTCTTGATCGGTCTCGGAGGCGGGGCGGCCTCGTCGATGGCCTCGGGGTCGAGCGACGCCGACTTGGACTTCGCCTCCGTCCAGCGCGACAACCCGGAAATGCAGCGGCGCTGCCAGGAGCTCATCGACCGCTGCAACGCGCTCGGGCCCGACACGCCCATCGTCTCGATTCACGACGTCGGTGCTGGAGGCCTGTCGAACGCTTTGCCCGAGCTGGTCCACGACGCCGGGCGCGGCGCGCGCATCGAATTGCGCGACGTTCCGAGCGCGGAGCCCGGGCTCTCTCCCATGGAAATCTGGTGCAACGAAGCGCAAGAACGTTACGTGCTCGCGATCCTGCCCGAGCGCCTCGACCGTTTCGTCGCCTTGGCGGAGCGGGAGCGGTGTCCCTTTGCCGTCGTGGGCGAAGCGACCGAGGCGACGCGCTTCGTGCTCACCGATCGCCTTTTCGGTGAAACGGCCATCGACTTGCCGCTGGAAGTCTTGTTCGGCAAGCCGCCGAAGATGCTGCGCGACGTCAGGAGCGAAACGTCGACGCGCGAACCTTTCGATGTCGCCGCGCTGGACCTCGGCGAGGCGGCCGAGCGCGTGCTCCGGCTGCCTTGCGTCGCGGACAAGACGTTCCTCATTACGATTGGGGATCGCAGCGTGACGGGTCTCGTCGCGCGCGACCAGATGGTGGGGCCGTGGCAAGTTCCGGTTGCCGACGCGGCCCTGAGCCTTGCGGACTACGACGGCTATTCCGGCGAGGCTCTGGCCATGGGCGAACGCGCGCCGGTGGCGGTGCTCGACGCGCGCCGCGCCGCGAGGCTCGCGGTGGCCGAGGCCGTGACCAACATTGCGAGCGCGCCGATCGAGCGGCTCTCGGACGTCAAACTGTCGGCAAATTGGATGGCCGCCGCCGGTCACCCCGGTCAAGACGCGGCGCTCTACGCCGCGGTGCGCGCCGTCGGGCTCGAGCTCTGTCCCGCGCTCGGGCTCGCCGTTCCCGTTGGGAAGGATTCGCTGAGCATGCAGACGGTATGGGACGGCGGCGACAAGAGCGTCGTCGCGCCGGTGTCGCTCGTCGTGACCGCGTTTGCGCCGGTTTCCGACGTGCGGCGCGCGCTGACGCCGATGCTGCGCACCGATCTCGGGGAAACCGTGCTGGTTTTCGTCGACCTCGGCGCGAAGAAGAACCGCCTCGGCGGTTCGGCTCTCGTTCAGGTCTACTCCGAGCTCGGTGACGAAGCTCCGGATCTCGACGACCCTCTGCTGCTCAAGGGGCTGTTTTCCGCCGTGCAAAGATTGAACGGCGAGGGAAAGCTACTCGCCTATCACGACCGCTCCGACGGCGGATTGTTCGTGACGGCGCTAGAAATGGCGTTTGCGGGGCACATCGGTCTCACGCTGCGGCTCGACGAACTCGGCAGCCAGCCGCGCGCAAGCCTCTTCTCGGAAGAGCTCGGTTGCCTGCTACAGGTTCGCCGAACCGACCTGACGCGCGTCCTTTCCGTGCTGCGGGCGCAGGGTCTAGTCGAAGGCGAGCACGTGGCAGTGGTTGGCCGAACGCGGGCGGACGATCGCATCGTGTTCGAGCACGCCGGCGTCGAGATTTTCTCGCGAGCTCGTGCGGAGCTTCACCGGATTTGGTCCGAAACCACGTTCGCGATGCAATCCTTGCGCGACAACCCCGAAAGCGCGCGCCAAGAGTACGAGCGCCTCGACGACGCCGGCGACCCCGGCCTTTGCGCAGAGGCCGACCTCCGGCCCAAGAGCGAGGGGCCTCTGACGACCGGCGCCGAGGAACGACCGCGCGTGGCGGTGCTGCGCGAGCAAGGCGTCAACGGGCAAATTGAGATGGCGGCGGCGTTCGATCGCGCGGGGTTTGCCAGCGTGGACGTCCACATGAGCGATCTTTCCAGGGGCATGAGCTTGGACGGGTTTCGCGGCGTCGTGGCTTGCGGCGGCTTTTCCTACGGCGACGTGCTCGGAGCGGGTCAGGGTTGGGCCAAGGCGGTGCTCTACGACGCGGCTGCGCGCGAGGCCTTCGAGCGCTTCTTCCGCAGGCAGGACACCTTCGCTCTCGGCGTCTGCAACGGATGTCAGATGCTGGCCGGTTTGAAGGATTTGATCCCAGGAGCCGAGGCGTGGCCTCGTTTCGTGCAGAATACATCCGAGCAGTTCGAGGCGCGGCTCTGCAGCGTCGCTGTGGCCGAGAACGCGTCGCTGTTTCTCCGCGGTATGCAGGGAACCCGGCTCTTGGTGCCGGTCGCCCACGGCGAAGGGCGGGCTCTGTTCGAGGCCGACGGCGCCGAGAGCGAGGCGGCGAGGGACGTGCTCGTGGCGCTGCGCTACGTGGATCACTACGGGCGCGTGACCGAGCGCTATCCCGACAACCCGAACGGGTCTCCCGGAGGCATCGCCGGCATGACGACGCGCGACGGGCGGGTGACGATCATGATGCCCCATCCCGAGCGGGCGTTTCGCAGCGTGCAGTATTCGTGGTGCCCGGACAGCTGGAAGCTGCACGAGGACGGTCCGTGGATGCGGCTGTTCAGAAACGCGCGAAATTGGGTGGAGTGAGACGGGCGAGCAGGCTTGGCGCGCCGGCCTAGCGGTGCGCGCCGTCCCTCTCGGGAGCGCGGCGCGGACGCGCGCGTCGTT
This sequence comes from Polyangiaceae bacterium, assembly GCA_036393455.1. Taxonomy (GTDB): domain Bacteria; phylum Myxococcota_A; class Polyangia; order Polyangiales; family Polyangiaceae; genus DASWGX01. The sequence continues at coordinate 5,089 of DASWGX010000249.1, read as the reverse complement.
CGGACGGCGGTTCGCCGCCGTGGCGTCGCGGTCGCATTGCTCGCCTGGGTTCCGATTTTCGCGTGTCGCACTTGCGGCCGTGACCTTCCTCGTGCAGGCCACGCTTCGTGCAGGCGCGGGCGGCGGCCAGCCGTCGAGAGTGCACGCCGCGGCGTTCGGACGCGCCGTGTCTCGGCCAGGGGACGGCGGGGACGTACTTTCGGCGCGCGGCGGGGCGAGCTTCCGAATGCACGCGGGGCGCCGGTCCCACGTGCTCGACGTGATGCACGTGATGAACGTAGTGCACGGTCGTACCGCGCGTGCAGCCGCTGAGGGTAGCGAGCGCCAGGGCCAGAGTCAGGAATCTCATCGGAGTAGGTCGTGATACGCCGCCGAGCCCCAATGGCTTCCCCCGGGCGCGTGCGTCAGCGGAGCGGCTTCGTATGTCCCGGCGTATACGTTGCCGGGCTGTCCGGGCACCCCTGGCCGCACTGTCCACAATTCAGGCTGTCTTCCTGGAGGTTGACGCACACCGTGCCGCACTGCGCGAGGCCGGCCGCGCAGGGGCCGCTCGGGAGCTCTGGGCCGCCGCCCGCCGCTGCCTGCGAACCCGTTGGTCCGGGAGGATTCGTGCTGCAGCTCAGAAAAATGAGCCCGATCAGCAACATCTCGACGTTGGCCACGGCCCTCGCTTGCATGTTTGACGGACCAGGGGCGATGTGATCGGAGGTCATTCAATTGTCGAAGATTCCATACAGCCACCGCGAATCGTGAAACATTGCACTGGCAGTGCGCATGGGTGCTCTGGGCTCGGTTGCGCTTCGCCCTCCGCGTCGATGCTTGGAGTACGCGCGCGCATTGACGAGCAGCGCCGCCGAGGGCGATGCTGACGAGCATGAAGCGGCTCGGCAAGCCAGCGACGCGACTCCTTTCATCTTGTGTGTTTTTGGCGTTCCACTTCGGGTGCGGTTCGGATTCCGGTGACGCCTCGGACGCCGCGGGCACCAGCGGCACGGCCGCAACGAGCGGCGGCGCCGGAGGCGCAACGACCAGTGGCGGCACCGGCGGAGTTGCGGCGAGCGCGGGTGGCGGCGGTTCCTCGGGCGGGAGCGGCGGGTCGAGCACGATGGGGGGGGCCGGTGGCAGCGGCGGCAGCACGGCGGGCGGCGCCGGTGGCAGCGGCGGCACAAGCGGCGCGGGCGGTGGCGCCATGGGAGGCGCCGGTGGAAGTGGCGGCTCGGGCGGCGGCGCGTCCGGTGAGTTCGAGCTGACGTCGCCCGTGCTCGACAGCGGCGCCGACTGTTCGCCGGACGTACGCGACAATTGCGCGGTCTTCCCGCTCGAGAACACCGGCATGGGCGACAACGAATCCCCGGAGCTCAATTGGACGCCCGGCCCTGAAGGGACGCAAAGCTACGCCATCATCCTGCACGACCTAGTGTTCATGCAGCAACCGGACGTGCCGTTTGCGCACTGGGCGATCTGGAACATCCCCGCGACGACGACGTCGCTGCCGGCGATGCTCGAACGCTCCGCGCTGCCGTCGATGCCGGCGGGGGCTCAGCAGGTGAGCCTCTCCAACGACAACGGTTACGCCGGGCCCGGCGCTTGCAACAACGTGTACGAGTTTATCCTCTTCGCGCTCGGCACGGCGGAGTTCACGCCGAGCAACGAGGACAGCCAGGCGGCGGTGCGCGACGATCTCCTGGACTCGGACGACGTGCTCGACATGGCGGTGCTGCGGGCCCAGAGCGCAGAGCCCAACTGCGACTAGCCCCGACTGCGACTAGCCCGACTGCGACTAGCCCGACTGCGACTAGCCCGGCTGCGACTAGCCCGATGGCGAATCCGCTCAGGGCTTGACCGCGATTTCGAAGTGGTTGACCCAGGTCGTGCCCGAGCCGCTCACGATTTCGTTGCCGAACTCCACGCTGGCCACGAACTCGTCCGGGCTGACGAGCTCTTTGTCGATCAGGTAGCGGAGCAGCATGTGAACGCTGATCGTACCCTGACGCTGAATCTTCGGGCTCATGAACGAATAGAGCAACCAGCCGGTGCCGTCCCCCTTGTCACCGATGCTGTCCTCTTTCCAGAGCTCGTAGGTGACGCTGTCGATGCTCGGCGTACCCACGACGCTGCCGGCCGGGCGAGCCCCCGACGCATAGTCCATCCAGAACATGATCTCGGTGGTGATGGTCTTCGGATTGGGCTCGTGTTGGGCGCGGCCGCTTCTGGTGAGCCAGATCTCGGGCGCGAGATTGTAGGCTCCCGTAGCTTCGGTCTCGACATCGTAGCGCAGCGTGAGCTCCTTCACGTCGCCGACCCGCATCGGAAAGCGCGGGTCGGAGGTGCGTCCGCCCGACCACGGCTTCCATCCGAAGATGAGCTCGGGGTAGGCGAACACCGAAGGGTCGCGCCCCGGCCAGCTCCACGTCCAACCCACGATATTGCGTCCGCCGGCCTGCTTTTCGAGCAAGCATTGCTCATAGGCGCCCTTCGCCTTGTTGCTGCCCCAAACGTTATTTTCGTACTTGTAGGGGCCACGGACGATAGTCGCCCAGGGAGTGCAGTGCTTGGTGACGCCGGCAAGCGCGGTGCCCGGCGCGCTGGCGGAGCTTTGCTTGGGCCGGCAAGCGCCGAGCAGCAACAAGACCATCCCGAAGGCGACGAACCCGAAGGCGGCGAAGGGTCGGCGCCGCTGCCGGTACCGCGCTGCGGTCCGCGGCGCCGAGCCGAACCCGAGGGGCGGTCGCGGCACTTGCGAGGCTGGTTCGGGATGCATCGGCGGAGGACTCATCATCGGTTACCATGTGTCCTCACACTGGAGCCGATCGAGCGATCTTTCGGACCGCCGAGTCCGAGCGAACGCCCCAGGCGCCGTGCTCGACCGCCTTCGTGCTTGTGAACGGTTTCCGTTCGTCGTAGCCTCACCGTAAATGAGGATCGTGGGTCTCGGCTGGGCGGGTCTCGCGGGGGCGATGGCTCTGGCGGCATTCGCCGGCTGTTCGGGCAGCGACAAGGACGACGCGGCCGACGGCTCGGCGGGCGGCGAGGGGGGCGAAAGCGGTGAGACCTCCGCTGCTGGAGCCGCCGGTCGCGACGCCGGTGCAGGAGGCGCTAAGTCCAGTGGCGGCGACGGTGGTAGCGATGGCGGCGAGGGTGGTGCTCAGAACGGAGCCGGCGGCCAGGCCGGTGACGGCGCAGGGTCGGGCAATCACCCTCCCGAGCCGCCCGTGATCACGGCGCCAGCGCTGGACGGTCAGGTCGTCGCCGGCTCGGACGTTCACATGGCGACCGAGCTCATGCAGGACGGGGACGGCGACGAGCACGTGTGCTCGGACTTCGAAATCTGGAGCGTCACACCGCGCGAGCGGGTTTGGGTTACGAGCTGTATCGGCGGTCTCGAGAAAGTGCACACGCACTTCGGAGACGGCACTTTCGAGGGGCCTTTTGCGGGTATGACCGAGCTCGCCGCGGATACGGATTTCGAGCTTCGGGTGCGCCATCGCGATTCGAGCGGGGACCCTGAAACGGAATGGAGTGACTACAGCTACCGGGAGTTTCGCACCGCGACGGCCGCGAGCGCTCTGCCAGACGCGCCGGGCTGGGTCGCCATGCAGCCCGGTTTCAAGGTCGAACAGGTCGTGGGCGGCTTTCAGCTGCCGGTCAACATCGCGTTCGTGCCGAACGCGCTGCTCGCCGCGAACGAGCCCCTATTCTACGTCACGGAGCTCTACGGGACGATCAAGGTCGTCACGACGGACGGCAGCGTGAGCGTCTATCGCGGCGGTCTCGTCGATTTCACGCCCACCGGGTTGTTCCCGGGAACCGGCGAACAAGGCCTTTCCGGTATCGTCGTCGATCCGGCGACGGGCGACGTCTTTGCGGGCATGCTCTACGACGGTGGCAGCGGACTGCACTTTCCGCTGGTGCTGCGCTTCACGAGCTCGGACGGAGGCTTCACGGCCGACTCCTCCGCCGTCGTTCTCGACATGCCCGGCGAATCGCAGGGCCAATCCCATTTCATCTCCAACTTGAGCATCGGACCGGACGCCAAGCTCTACGTCCACATGGGAGACGGCTTCACCACCGCCACGGCGCTCAACCTGGAGTCGTTCCGCGGCAAGTTCTTGCGCATGAATCTCGACGGAAGCCCCGCATCGGACAACCCCTTCTACGACGACACCGCCGTTACGGCGCGCGACTACGTTTGGGTCTACGGAGTGCGCAATCCCTTCGGCGGCGTTTGGCGGCAGTCGGACGGCAGTCATTTCTGGGTCGAAAATGGGGAAGCCGTCGATCGCTTCGGCCGTGCCACCGCCGGCACGAGCTACGGGTGGAACGGCTCGGACGCCTCGATGGCGAACGGGGCCATCTACAACTGGTCGCCGGCTGCGGCCCCAGTGAACGTCGCTTTCGTCGAGGCGGGAGTCTTCGGCGGCAGCGGCTTTCCCGCCGAGAAGTTCGGGCACGCCTTCATCTCCGAGTCCGGCCCCACGTGGGCGGCGGGAGTACAACAGTTCGGCAAGCGGATCGTCGAAGTCGCGCTCGACGAAAGCGACGCGCGCATCGGTGATCCGGCGACGCTCGTTCAGTACAACGGCAGCGGCAGGTCTACCGTCGTCGGTCTCGCCGCGGGCCCGGACGGACTTTATTTCACGACGCTCTACGATGACACGAGCCCCGTTCCGACCGCGGCCGGCGCCAGCGTTTATCGTGTTTTCTACGCCGGCGAGTCGGGGCTCGGCCTTCGCGGCGAGTACTTCGCCAATGCGGATCTTACCGGGCCGAGCGTGGTGCGAGTGGATCCGACCATCGCCTTCAACTGGTTCCAGCGCGCCCCCGTGCCGGGCATGGATGCGGAAAGCTTTTCGGTGCGCTGGACGGGCAACCTGCATCCCGAGTTCACCGAGACGTACGTGTTCACCGTGCAAGCCGACGACGGTGTCCGCCTCTGGGTGAACGACGTGCTCTTGGTCGATCAATGGCTCGCTGGGCCGGTCACGAGCAGCGGTAGCGTCGCGCTGACGGCGGAGGTCGACGCGTCGATCCGCGTCGAGTATTTCGACAGTCTCTCGAATGCGAACATCCTGCTACGCTGGTCGAGCCC
>DASWGX010000248.1:0-8879 GCA_036393455.1 Polyangiaceae bacterium | reverse complement strand
AGCGCGATCGTGACCAGCGCCAGCGTGTCGCGCAGCGCGGCCTGACGCGGCGTCAGGTTCACGAGCCCTCGTGCTCCGTCGCCGCTCGCCACTCCCGCATGCGCCGGAGATAGGTGCGCGAGACTTGAGTGGGATCGAGTCTTAGGTGTTTCGCCACTTGTTGCACGAACCCTCGGGTGTAGACCAACGCTGGTAGGCTCGAAAAGTCCTCTGCCTCGATCGCCTTCAAATGCGCCGCGGAAATCTTGGTCCGGTTCGCAATTTCATCGATTTCGACGCCCTGCGACTCGCGCACCTTGCGCAAGAGGCGCCCGGTGAATTCGGTCTCGGCGTTGATCTCGCGTCCGAGCTCTTCGCGTAGCATGGCCCGCTCGGCTTCCGCCGCCGCGCTACGCTCGTTGTCGGACGCGGGCCTCTGCTGCTCCTCTTCGGCGAAGGTCGAGATGTCGTAGGCGCGCCGCCGCAACGGATCGAGCAGTGTGTCGTGCGCCTCTTCGACGCGCGAGCGTTCGATTTCGAGCTCGTCGTCGGTCAAGAGCGACGTCAGCGCGAGACTGCCGGGTTCGTAGATGTCCCGCTGGCGCTTGTAGGCGCGGCGCAGTTCTTCGTCGGTCGCGCTGCGATGCGTCCCCAGGATCTCGTACAGACTAGCCTCGTCGTCGTTGAGCGGCGACGGGACGACGTTCGGTTCCGCGCCGCGCGTCGACGCCAGCGCCAGCACGCGGCGCGCGATGCGCTCGAGATTGCGCGCGCTCTTGCTGGCGGGGCTGTCGGTGAGAAGCGGCTGGCGCCGCACGACGCTGAGCCAGACCGCGTCGTCTTGCTCGACGCTGCCCACGTGGTCCAGAATCACGCCGAGATAGCGCCGCGCCATATCCGCCATCGCGGGGCCGAGATCGGCGTCGTTGCGCAGTCGCGTGAGGTTCACGACGAGTCGAATCGCGAGCGCCGCGAGCTCGCGGGCCGCGAGTTGCCCGGTGCCCGCGTCGTAGCGGGCGATGGCGCGTACGAGCTCGAGCGGTCGAGGCAGCGGCACGAGCTCGGCCTGCGCCCGCTCGACCAGCCGCAGCCTGAAGCGGTCGTGCAAGAGGGCGCGGCGCAAGCGACGCATGAACAGTGCGCGCGCGAACCGATACGTCGATTCGACGCTCGGCGGCTCCGGGGCGGTGACGCACAGGCCGAGGTCCGCGGTGAGGAACAGATCGAGCGTTGCGGGCGCCGTGCCCGTCCCGAGATCGAGCAGCACGTAGTCGGCGTCGAGCTGGCGGATGCCGCGCGCCCAGCGCGGTTTGCGTCCGGGCCGCACCGGCACCGTGCTGCCGGGCGTGTACGCCTGGGGCAAGAGCAGAAGCCCGGGGATCGGCGTGGCGATTGGCGTAAGGTCGCTCGACGCGTCCACGTCACGGTCCGGCGCCGGAACGGGAAGCTGCAATCCGAGAAGGTTGTGCAGTTTCGCGCCGCTCGGATCGGCGTCCACCAGGACGACGCGCCGACCGAGCTGCGCGAGATAGACGCCCAGATTGACGGCGAGCACGCTCGCACCGACGCCGCCGCGCGCGCCCGCGACGGCGATCACGTGACGGACGCCGCGGAGGATGGCCTCGGATTCCGAGGCGCTGCGTTGCTCGCCCTGGGACATCTGGAGCCGATCTACCTTACATTCGGGCGGATCCGTACTAGGCTCCGCCCGATGCTGACATGGCGCGCCAGAGGAGCGCTCGCGGCCGTGGCCGCCCTGAACCTGGGCGTGACGACGTGCCGCTCTCCCGGAGACGGCAACAGCCCGCGGCCCGAAAGCGAGCAAGAGCGGCCCATCCGCGACGTCACGCTGCCGGGAGTGGACACCTCGTCGCTCACTACCCGCGAAAAGAAGGCCTGGTCGCGGCAAGTATCCGAGCAGCTCGCGCCCTGTCCGGATCAACCGGTGAGCATCGCGGAGTGCGTCAGCGAGAAGCGCAACTGCAAGGCGTGTCTGCCGGCGGCGAAGTTCGCGCTCCAGGCGGTCCAGCGCGGCATGGCGCCCGAGCAGGTCGAGGCGCTGATGAATGCCCGCTTTGCGCCGGACCAAGTGCGCAACATCGATCTCGAAGGCTCGCCCAGTAAGGGCCCCGCGAACGCCCCGGTGCTGCTGGTGGAGTGGGCGGACTTCGAATGTCCCGCGTGCGACGCCGCGGTTCCGGCGATCGACGGCATCTACGAACGCTTCCCCGGCAAGGTCCGAGTGGTGTTCAAGCACTTCCCTCTCGCCATGCACCCGAACGCCGAAATCGCGGCGCGCGCGGCGGTGGCGGCGCAGGGACAGGGCAAGTTCTGGAAGATGCACGCCGGCTTGTTCGCCGCCGATCCGCCCCTCACCCGCCCCACCATCGACGCCGTCGCGCGCCAGGCGGGCCTCGACATGCAGCGCTTCGTCAAGGATCTGGAGAGCGAAGAAACGGCGGACGCGGTCGCGCGCGACCGCAAGCAGGGAGAGGCCGCGGAGCTCACGGGCACGCCCACGGTCTTCGTCAACGGGCGCCGCTTCGTTTCGCTCACCGAGTTCGACGCCGACCTGCGCGACTGGGTGGAGCTCGAGCTCGAGATCGTGACGGGCCAGAAGCCCGCGCCCGTCGCGCCAACGGGGGCGAGTGCTGCTGCGGCGCCGCCGCCGTCCGGGTCCGCCGCCGACCCCATGCCCGCGCCGTCCGGTTCGGCTCCGGTTTCGAAGGATCCGGCTCCATGAGGCCGACGGGAGACATTCAGAGCTGCTTTCCCACCGGCCGTCATTACCCGGGGATCGCGCACCTGCTGCGCATCGTCGCCTCCGGTCTGGCGGACGAGTTCGGCGGTGACATCGGCTTCGCCGACATCCCACTCGTTGCCATCGATACCGAAACGACCGGGCGCGATCCCGCCGTGGACCGCATCGTCGAGATCGCGTGTGTGATCGGCGTCGGCGGGCGCGTCGTCGAGCGAAGAAGCTGGCTCGTCAATCCGGGTTGCCCGATCCCCAAGGAAGCCTTCGACGTTCACGGCATCTGCGACGACGACGTGCGCGACAAACCGAGCTTCGCAGAGATCGCGGCCGAGCTCGCCCAAGTGCTCGAAGGCCGTCTGCCGGTCGCCTACAACGCGGAGTTCGACAAGGAGTTCTTGGCCGCCGAGCTCGCGCGCCTCGCAACGGCGCCAGCACGTCCCGCTCCGGCCGCCCGCCGGCAGGTCGAGTGGGTCGATCCGTTGGTGTGGGCGCGAGAGCTGCAACACGAAGAGAAGAGCCGCGCGCTCGTGGACGTCTGCGGGCGGCTCGGCATCGAGCTCGTTCGGGCGCACCGGGCGGCCGACGACGCGGAAGCCGCGCTTCGCGTCTTGTTCGCCTTTGCCGCAGACGTGCGCGTCCCCCGGACGTACGCGGCGTTCGTCCAGGAGCAGAAGCGGCTGGCGCGCGACATGGACGAAGAGCGGCAGCGCTGGCGACGGCCGAGCTGAGGCCCGTGAGCTCGCGTTCGCCGGCGGTTCTGATATAACGGTTTCCCCGCAGAAACGTCGACGATGAGTGAGCTCAACGTGCGTCCCGACCGGAACACCTTCGCGCTGCGTGCCGCGCTTCGAGTCGGCGTTCTCGGAGCCCTGCTCGGCTTCGGCGCGCTTGCGTCGTGCGGGAGCGAAGCCGGCGACGCGGCTTCCGGCGCCGGCGGCGACGACACGGGCGGTGGCGGGCAAGCCGGCGAAGCGGGCGGCGGAGCTGGCAGGGGCGCCGGCGGTGACACGGGCTCGGGTGGCAGCGGAGTGGGGACGGAATGTCGCGAGGAAGAGATCGAATGCGACGGCGAGTGCGTCGACGCGAGCGCCGACCCGGATCACTGCGGTCAATGCGTGCGCGTATGCGCCGCCGATCAAGTTTGCTCTGACGGCTCATGCGACGTCGACTGTGAGCCGGGACGCGTCGTCTGCGAGCGCGGCTGTATCGATCCGAACGAGAGCGAAGCGTTCTGCGGCGCGGCCGGCGACTGCACGGGAGATGCCGCCGGCGAAGCGTGCAGCCCGAACGAGCGCTGCCAGGAAGGCACGTGCAGCAGCGCCGACGCGCGCCTGGACGCGCTCGACGTTTTTCCGGGAGAGCTCGCGCCGGCCTTCGCCTCCGAACGGCTTTCCTATTCGGTGGAAGTTCCGTGGTACGCGCTCAGGCTCTCGTTGACACCCGCAGGCGGCGCGGGAGTCGACAGCATCGAGATCGGCGGCGTCGCGGTGGAGTCCGGAACGGACTATCTCGTCCCGCAGACGGTGCTCGACGTCGCGGCGTCGTCCGACGCACGCGTCGAAATCGACGTCGTCGGTGAGAGCGGCGCGAGCAACCGCTACGAAGTCGCCCACGACCGAGACGTGGCGCGCCTGACGCAGCTCAAGCCGTCCGATACACCGGAAGGCGAAGGCTCCGGCAGCCGGCTCGCGTTCAGCGGCGACACCCTCGTCATCGCCGGGCAGAGCGGCGTCGAGCTGCGCCAGTTATCGAGCGGGAGCTGGCTCCGCAGAGGGATGTTCGCGCTCGCCACGGCGCCGCGGAGCGTCGCGGTCGACGGCGACGTCGCCGTGGCCGCCATCGGAGGGGAGGTTCACACCTTCGTGCGCGACGGCACGCTTTGGACCACCGAGGCGCCGCTCACGACGCCGGCTTCCGAGCCCGAGCTCTTCGGCGAGAGCGTCGCCATTGCCGGTGACACGCTCGCCGTGGGTGCCCCGCGGGAAGACGGCGGCGCTGCGGGCTCGGTTCATATCTATCTGCGCGCCAGCGACGCGTGGGAACATCAGGTTGCCATCTTCGCGCCGGACCACGCCGACTCCCCGAATTCGTTCGGAAGTCGGATTGCGATGGACGGCGATACGCTCGTGGTCGCGGCGCTGCCCGGCAACGACGCGGTTTTCGCCTTCACCGGTTCCGGCGCGGACTGGAGCGAGCAAGCGACGCTCGAGCTTCCGACGTCGAGCGGCGACGCAGCGTTCTTCGGCCGTGCGCTCGCCATCGACGGCGACGACGTTGCGGTCGGCGCGCCGTACCTCGACGCGGAAGGCAACGGCGGGCTGCGCAGCGGCGAGGTCCACGTGTTCCACCGCGCGGGCACGACGTTCGCGCACCAGGGCACCCTCTTGCCGTCCAACCGCGCCGATGGCGATGGGTTCGGAAGCGCAGTCTCCATCGACGCCGGCCTCGTCGCCGCGGGCGCCGAAGCCGCCGCCGGAGGCGGGGCGGCGTACGTGTTCGGGCGCCGCGGTTCGGTTTGGTTCGAGCTCGGCTACGTGAAGCCGGCCACGGTGGGCGCCGGCGATCTGTTCGGACGGGACATCGGGTTTCAAGGCGGCATCCTCGCGGTCGGGGCGCCCGGTGACGACGCGGACGTTTCCACGCCGGACGGCGCGCCGGATTCCGGAGCGGCCTGGATTTTCGAGTGCACCGCCTGCCCCGACGAGTGACTCTGAACACTTCGGCCCTGGCGGGGCGCCGGCGAAGTCACCACCCCGAGCAGCGACTCGTGGCGCGGCTGCGTCGAGGCGAGGCCGCCGCCGTGGGCCAAGTGTACGACTGCCACCACGCGGCCGTTCGCGCCTTTGCACGGCGCCTGCTCGGCGACGCGCCAGCGCACGGTGCTGCTGCTTTGCTCGTCGGACGACGTAGCGCTTATCGCCTGGCCGCCGGCTTCGATCTCGGACCGGTTTCGCCTTTCGCGGGCGCCGCCTTGCGTCACGAAGTGACGAGCGCGGAGCCGCTCGACGGCGAGTTCTTCCTGGGTCTATCGCTGTTCTGATCTAGACTTGCGACGCTGTAGGCAACCGTGACGCTCTCGCTCATCTACGCGCGCTCGGAAAACTACTGCATCGGCAAGGAGGGGCAGATCCCCTGGCATTTGCCGGACGAGTTTGCACACTTCAAGCGAACCACGCGCGGGCGGCCCATCATCATGGGCCGTCGCACCTACGAGGATCACGAGTCCGCGCTGCCCGATCGGCTCAACATCGTGGTGACGTCCGCGCCCGACTACCCCGTGGCGGCGAGCGTGCTCGTGGTCCCCAGCTTCGAAGCCGCGCTCTCGCTTGCGAAAGAGCATCACGAAGACGTGTTCGTCGTCGGCGGCGCGGGTCTTTTCGCGCTCGCGTTCCCGCTCGCCGACGGAGTCTACGAGACCATCGTTCATACGGTCGTTTCGGACGGCGATACGTTCGTGCCGGCGTTCGACTTCAGCGGCTTTCGGCCCACGGTGCTCGAAACTCATCCGAGCGACGCGCGGCACCCGCAGGCGTTCACCGTGACACGCTACGATCGCGTCCCCGCGTGACGGGGGCCGACCGTGGGCACACCCGGCAGCCAGCGCCCGGCTCACGCGGCAACGGCGCGTACGACCCGGACTTCGCTCCGCGGTCCGAGCGGCCGATCGTGAAAGCCGCCGCGGATCGAGAGCGCTCTGAGCCCGGCACGGGCAAGCAACCTGTCGACTTCGCTGTCGAGCCAGTAGCGCTGGGCGATCCGGATCGAGACGCGCCGGCGCGATCCTCGCGTGACGAGATCGTACTCGACGTCGAGGCGTTGGCGTGAACGCGACCAGCGGCTGCTTTCGAAGACGTCGCCGATCCGGCCATCGACGTCGAGCGTCACCAGGGGCTCTTCGCCGTCCGGCGTTCGCGGATCGCCGAGTGCGTGAAAGCGATCCGCGCGGTAGGCGTCGAAGACGAGCTGCCCGCCCGGCGCGAGGTGACGGCGCACCCGGCGCAAGCAGCGAACGAGGTCGCGCTTCGAGGTCAAGCAATAGATCCCGCTGTACGGGACGAGGATGCGCTCGAACGACGCGTCGAGCTCGAACGTTCGCATGTCACCCGCGACCACCTCGACGGACCCGGGCAGGCTGCGGATTTCGCGCCGTGCCATGCGGCGGAGCGCACCATCGCGCTCGATGCCGACCAAGTGCCGGTTCGGTTCGGCGAGCGCTCGAAGCACGCGTCCGTAGCCCGAGCCAAGCTCGAGGATCGTGCGCTTGCCGTGGCACGTACGCCGATAAAACTCGAGGTCGCCGCGGCTGCCGCGGTGCAGGAGGCGATAAAGTTCCGCTCGCGTCACGTTGCCGGCGGGTTATACCCCCGATCGCTTGCCTTCCGATCGGCCCCACCCCCTCGACTATTCGAGCGACGACTACGCGTACGTCGAAAGAGCGAACCCAGCCGTGATCGCGCTCCTGCGCGACGCCAGAACGAGCGCGGCGTCCTTTCACGTGCTCGACGTGGGGTGCGGCGCCGGAGCGCACGCGCGAGCCCTCGGTGAGCTCGACGCGAGCGTTCGGACTTGGGGAATCGAGTCGAACCGCCGCACGGCGTCGCTCGCCGGAGCAGCGTGCTCCGCGGTGTTTGCGGGCAGCGCGGAGCAATGGCTCTCGGCCCAGGACAAGCTCGCGGGCTGGCCGGAAGCGTTCGACGCCGTGCTGCTCTCGGACGTGCTCGAACATCAGGCGGACCCGCTCGGCATGCTCCGGAGTCTGACGAAAAGCCCGCGGCTCGAACGCGCGCTCTACGTCGTTTCCGTGCCAAACTTCGCGGTTTGGTACAACCGCGCGCGGACGCTGATCGGTCGCTTCGAGTACGCGGAGTCCGGCTTGTACGATCGGACGCACCTGCGCTTCTTCACCCGCGCTTCGCTCGCCCGCCTGCTCGAGTACGCGGGCTTTCGCATCGAGCGGTCGCTGTGCACGCCGTCGCTGGTCCAGGCGTTCGCGCCAATCTTGCGTATGGCTTTCGAGCGCGACGTCCAGGCGGGCGACCACCTTTCGCTGTTCGATTCCGGGCTCTATCGCGGCTATCGACGCTTCGTCGAGCCCGTCGAGACCTGGGCGTGCCAGCGGTGGCCGGAGCTGCTCGGCTTTCAGCTCGTGGTCTCGGCGCGCCGCGACACACGCGGCGCGCCTTGAGCGACGCGCTCGAGCACGGTTTTCTCGGGGCGTCGAAGCCGGCGCTAGTCCTCGGCGATGGCGTCCAGCGCGGCGAGCTCTCCCGCAGAAAAGTCCAAGTTGCGGAGCGCCGCCACGGCGTCTTCGATCTGTGCGACGCGGCTGGCTCCGATCACCACGGACGTCATTTCCGGGTGCCGGAGCACCCAGGCGAGAGCCATCTGCGCCAGCGTCTGCTCGCGCGCCAGGGCGAGCTGGTTCAGCCGTTGCACCTTCGACAACGCTTCCGGAGTAAGCGAGTCGCGCTCGAGAAAGCCGTGCGGCTTGGCCGCGCGCGAATCCTCCGGGACGCCCGCCAGGTATCTGTCCGTCAAGAGCCCCTGAGCGAGCGGGGAAAACGCGATGCAGCCGATGCCTTCCTCGCCGAGCACATTCAACAGACCGTCGTCCTCGACCCAGCGATCGAACAGGTTATAGCGAGGCTGGTGAATCAAGCACGGCGTGCCCAAGCCTTTCATGATTTCCGACGCGCGCCGCGTCTGCTCGGCCGAGTAGTTCGAGATTCCGGCGTAGAGCGCCTTGCCGCTCCTGACGGCCTGGTCGAGCGCGCCGAGCGTCTCTTCGAGCGGCGTGCCCGGGTCCGGCCGGTGGTGATAGAAGACGTCGACGTACTCGAGCCCCAGGCGCAGGAGGCTCTGGTCGAGGCTCGCGGTGAGGTATTTCCTCGAGCCCCACTCGCCGTACGGGCCGTCCCACATCAGGTAACCGGCCTTGGTCGAGATGACAAGCTCGTCGCGGTGAGCCGAGAGATCGTCCTGCAGGACGTCGCCGAACAGCGACTCGGCCGAACCGGGCGGCGGCCCGTAGTTGTTGGCGAGGTCGAAGTGAGTGATGCCCAGGTCGAACGCGCGCAAGAGCATGTCGCGCGCGGTTTCTTTCGAGTCCACCTCGCCAAAGTTGTGCCAGAGGCCGAGCGAG
>DASWGX010000247.1:0-5943 GCA_036393455.1 Polyangiaceae bacterium | reverse complement strand
GTTCAAGAAGAACTCGGAGGCGGTGGTACGGGCGTCGTGCTGCGTTGCATTCGCCGCGACAACGGCGAGGCGGCGGCGCTCAAGATCCCGATTCTGAACCTGCCGGAGCACCGCGAAGCGCTGCGGCGCGAGGTCGGCATTCTGAGCCGCCTCGGGCGCGCGTCGGTGCGCGGGGTCGTCAAGATTCTGGATCACGGCGTGCAGGACGGTGTGCCGTGGTACGCGATGGAATTGCTCGAGGGGCGCTCGCTGCGTTTCTGGTGCGAGCAAATCTGGAGCGCCGTCGCTACGGCAGGCGAGGAACCTCCGTCATCTCTCACGCGAACGGTGACGCTTCCGCGGCGCGAGGCGACGCCTTCTACCCTGCGGGACGAATCGGAGCGGTCGCGGCGTGACCGCTGCTCCGACCGGGACGCTCTACGCGTCGGGCTTCCTGTCGCGGGCGGACAGCTCGAGCGCGTGCTCAACGTCAGCTACCGTCTCGCGGAGATTCTGGCGCGCTTGCACGCCGAAGGCGTCGTGCACGGCGACATCACGCCGCGAAATATCGTGCTCCGCGACGAAACCGATCCCGTGCTGATCGACTTTGGGACTTCGCTGACTTCCGCGGGAACCGGGCTGCTTCGAGAGATTCCCGCGCCGCCCGCGACGATTCACGGAACTCCGGGCTACGTCGCCCCCGAGGTCATTGCCAACGAGCCGATGGATGCTCGCTCCGACCTCTATGCATTGGGCTGCGTCATGTACGAACTGTTGACGGGGAAGCGTCCCTTCGGCGCTCCGCGCGCCCAGGAAATCCTGCATCAGCAGCTCCATCACGTGCCCGTGTCTCCCTCCGAGCTCGTGAGCGGGATGCCGCCGAGCTTGGAGAATCTGGTGACGAAGCTGATGGAGAAAGAGCCGGCGCGGCGCACACCCCGCGCCGAGGACGCCTGCGACGTGCTCGGCGAGCACTTGCGCGAGCGGCCGAGGCTCCAGCGGCGCAAGCGTTCCAGCGAGGTTCTGTATCGACCGAGGCTGCGCGGGCGTTCGCAGGCATTGCATGCTCTCACCGATGCGCTCGATTCGGCGCTCGACGCTCGCGGAGGCCTCGCGCTGGTCAGCGGCCCGAGCGGTATCGGCAAGACCCGCCTCTTGAACGAACTCGGTGTTCGGGCCGCCCGCGCCGGCGCCAAAGTGATCTGGTGTCGCGCGAGCAGGCTCGCTCGAGTGGAGGCGGAGGGCAGCGCCCTTCCCAACAGCGGCTTGGAGCTGTTCCGGCCCGCGCTCGATGCGTTCGTCGCGACCTCGAAACACGGTGAGGAACGCCCCGAAAAGGAACGCCCCGAAGCGGCGCTCCGAGGGCTTTCGACCCTCTTGCCCAGCCTCGCGGCCGAAGCCGGCGCGGGGCAGACGGAAGGGGCGTGGTCTCCGGCGGAGGCCACCCGCCGCGTCCTTTCGAGCTTGGATTGGGTCTTGAGGAGCCTTTCGGAACCGTCGGGGCTCGTGCTGCTCGTCGACGACTTGCAGTGGTCCGACGAGCTGTCGCGGCTTTTCTTGCGGGAGTACGGGGCGAAGCTCACCTCGAGCCGCGTGCTCATCGCGGCGAATCATCGGCACGAGCCGTCCGGTTCCTCGGCGGAAGAGTTCGTCGCCGCGGCGGCTGCCCATCTCGAGCTCGCGCCCCTAGGAGCGGGAGAGGTACGCCAGGTCGTGCAGGATCTGTTGGCGGCGAGCTCACTGCCCGAAGGCTTGATTGAGTTTCTTCGCCACGAATCGGAGGGAAACCCTTTTTTTGTCGCGGAATACACGCGCGCGGCGCTTTCGACCGGCGCCCTCTACCGCGAGCGCGCGGGCGGCTGGGTCTTCGATGCCGCGGGCGCCCAATCGCTCGGAATTCCTAAGTCGATCGAGGGCCTGCTGCGCCTCCGGCTCCGGCGTCTGTCCCGCCGGGCACGCGCGGCGCTGCGCCAAGCCTGCGTGCTTTCCGGAGACTTCGACGCTGACAGCTTCCAGATCCTCGTGAGCAATCGTATCGATCCCTCCGAAGTTCTGGAAGAGCTGGTCGCCCGTGACGTGTTCATCGCCGTGGGCGGGCGTTACCGCTTTGCCCACGACAAGCTCCGGGAAGCCCAGGAGCGCTCGCTGACTTCCGAGCAGCGCCGTCGCTGCCACCTCCGCATCGCGAGCCATTTGGAAGAGCGCGCTGCCGCGCGCCTCGACGAAGTCGGTGCGGTTCTCGGCTACCATTGGGCTTGCGCGGGCGAGGCCCAGAAAGCGCTGCGGTATTTGGCGCCCGCCGCCAGCGCCGCGGGCGCCGCTCATTCGCTCGAGCGTTCCGCCGAGCTCTATCGCCTCGCGATCGCCCAGTGCAAGGCGTTGGGCACACCAGTCACGGCTCGGATGCCTGCTCTGTGCGAAGGGTTGGCAGACGTTCTCGTCCAACAGGCGAAGCACGACGAGACGCGGCAATGCTTGCGGCGCCTCGTCGAGGAACTGCCGCAGAGCGCGACGCTCGCCCGGGCCCGCGCTTACCGCAAGCTCGCGGCTTCGTACTGGACCGTCCATGACTACGAGGCGGCGTCGGGAGCTCTCGACCACGCCGAGCGTGAGCTGACGCTGCCCGCCGATCCCGCCGGCCCGGACTACTTTGCAGAGCTGATTCAGGTGCGCCTCGGCCGCTTCGAACAACTCTACTTTTCTGGCAGACGAGGGCCGGCGCTACAGGAGTTGGTGAAGAGCCTCGCCCCGCTCATCGAGCGCCAAGGCACGAAGGACCAATCGTGCGTGTACTATTTCACGGCGGCCAGTCACGCGATGCTGGAGCGGCGCTACGCGTTCGATCCCGAGATTGTCGTGCTCGCGCACAAAGGCCTGGAAGCGTCGCGCTCGCTGCCGCCGCACCGGCGCGCGCTCGGCCACTTCATTCTGGGGTACGCCCTGATGTTGGGAACCCGCGATCAGTGTCGCGAGTCGCTCGCGGAGTTCGAGCTCGCGAGTACCGAAGCCGAGCAAACCCACGAGGCTACCCTGCTTTCCCGCATCTACACCTACCGCGCCATCGCTCTCTTGCGGCTCGGGGAGGTCGACGCGACGGAAGCAGCAGCGCAGGCGGCGCTCGAGGCGGCGGAGGCAGCCCGATTGAAACCGTACGTTGCCGCCGCGGAGGCGTGTCAGGGTTGGGTAGCCTGGAAGCGGAACGACGTTGCGTCGGCGGCCCGGCTGCTCCGCTCGGCTCGCACTTCCTGGAGCGCGCACCCGCACGCCTTTCCCTTCGAGAACCTGGCCGTGTTCCCGCTGATCGACGCCGCGCAGGTCGAGGACGATTTCGACGGGGCGCGCGCTCTCTTGGCGGAGCTCCAAACCGGCTTGCCCGCGCTTCCTGCGGAGCTTTGCGCGGCGGTGCATTCGGCGCTCGAAGCGATCGACGGTGCGCCGCCGCGAGAGGCCTCGCGAGCGATCGCTGCGGTCGTGGCGGCGGCGCGCGCCTGCGCCATGGCATGAGGCGCGCTACTCCCCGGCGAGAGCCTCGTCTTCTGAAGCCATGCTCGGTTCGTCGCCGGTCCAAGCGCTGTCCATCACGTAGCCAGGGTCGTACATCCGCTCGAGCATTCGTCGGTCTTGGCTCATCGGTTCGACGATGATTTCCTCCGGAACGAGCTCGTTTGCTTGGCAGGGCGGGGTATCACCGTTCACACGCACCGTGCACTTGTAGTACGGCAGGGTCATCACGGATTCGAGCTGGCCGTCCCTGCTATGCGCGTCGAGCTGTTGCTCCGTGAAGGGCACCCAGTCAGAGAAAGCCTTGTTGCCCCGCCACACGTCCAGCAAATGCTCGTGGACGATTTGCTCGTCGATCCCGTCGATTCCGAGTAGGCGCTCCGTTAGCTCGATGAGCTCGTGGACCGGGCGGTAGAACTCCAGGCGTTCTTCGGCGAGCGCCTCGGCCGTTTGGAGGCCGGGCGTGCGCACGATCAAATCCGGGTGTTGGTGCAGGTGAGGTAGCCCCAAGACATGCCCGAACTCGTGCACGGCGATGTGCTGACCGATTCGCGAGTTGAAGTATTCGGCGAAGCCCATCTTTCTGCAGTGACCGAAACGCCCCAGGTACATCGTGGGAGCGCCATAGTCGCAGCGGCGCGCGTAGCTGCCGAGCTCGGAGATCGGAAATCGGACGGTTTCCACTTCGCGCCCCAAGCCGCGAAATGGATCGACGCGAACCACGGGCAGATCGGTCAGCGAGACGAGCACGTCGTAGTCACACTCTGTCGGGGTGTCCGGCATGAAGGGACTGCGATGCTGGTCGGTGAGCGAGTTTCTGCTGCCCATCGGTGGCAGCAAGTCCTCGTTCACGAGCGTCAGCCGAATGCCGCCTGGAAGCGGTTTCCAGCGCATCGCGCATTGCCACACGCTTCGTTTCGCTTCCGCAAGGGCGTCATCGGGAATCTCCTGCGATTCGGGGGGCTTCTGGAACGCGACGCGGATCTCGGTTCCGAGCGGCCACTTGAAGTCCCAAGTTCCGGTGATCTCGAAGTCGGACTGACGCTCCAGCTTGCCCGCCTGGACGTTTCGCCGTGCGTGAACGTCCGTCGTGGCGGACTCGAAGCCCGCGGTGCGCGCGTGCTTTCGATCGAGCTTCCTTCTCCTTGCACTACAACCGCAAGACATCTTCAGCCTCCATTCTGTACGACGGTAGGACTCGACATTTCAGGTGGGGTCAACGTGGTGACGTTGACCAGCGGTATCACTTCGGCTTCGCGCCGCGTGAGGACTCGACCCGCGACGCAGCCGTTTCTGAGCTGATTCCAGATCTCCATTTCGTAGCGCAGGTCGAGGCTCTCGACGGAGCCGAAGGTCGCGTCGTCGCCGATGGGTCGCTGTTCCCCGACGGGCCACAAGTCGTCTCCGCCGTCCACCAAGTTGACTTCCAATCGGAAGACCTTGCCGCGCGGGCCCGCGATCAGCATCTTGAAGCTAGGATCGTCCGCGGATGGGGCCGCTTCCCGATCGTCGCTGCCGAAGTCGTTCCATTCCTCCGCGATCCAAGCGTTCTCGAAGGTGAGGTTTTGAGCATCGATCAAGTAACAAGCCGCGCAGGACGTCGCGGCGGGCTCGCGCTTGACCGGAAGAGTGCCGAAGGCCGGACCACGCTGGACGTGCCGGCGCTCGGGCGGACCCCAATCCTGCGGGCGCGCGATCGCGACGGTGCGTCTCTGCGCGTAGTCGTAGAAATCCAGCTTTTCCGGCATGTCGACGTAGTTGCCGAGGGGCGCGTCGCCGTGATCGAGCTCACCCTGGTTCACCTGTCCCTCGATCTTCACGACCGGTACGCGGAATATTTCTTGCTCGCCGTGAACCTGCGCGGGAGCCACGACGAGCACGTCATGGTGTTTGACGGGTTCGCCCTTGTCGAGCACGCTTTGTTCGGCGGCGCGCCGCCGCTTGCGCACGCGCCGCAACCGCTCTTTCATTTCCCTCATCGCCAGCTCGCCATTCGCCGGTTCGCCATTCGCCATGGGTACCTCCGTGTTCACACTCGCGTTCCGCAAGCGTGTCTCATTGAAAACCATGTTTGTCGTCACGTCAACCGATTCCCGTGTCGTGTGCGCGGCAAGTCTTGCGCTTGTCTTGCGCTTGGCGCGCTTGCGGTACGTCTCGCTTGCGTTGGGCTTGCTTGGGCTGATCGCCCTTGCGCCGGAAACGCAAGCGCTCTTGCGTTGCGACGAACGAGTAAAGGCGCTCGAATGACGGGCTTCGACGACCGACGCGAAAAGTCAGTGGAAAACGCCGAAGAACTCCTGGCGCGACTGCGCCCGTCGATGCGCGTTGCCGGCATCACGCGAATCGCAAACATCACCGGGCTCGATAACGTCGGAATACCCGTCACGCTCGTGCACCGGCCGAACTCGCGCTCGCTCAGCGTGAGTCAGGGCAAGGGAGTGTCGCCGCTCTTGGCAAAAGTGT
>DASWGX010000246.1:0-3592 GCA_036393455.1 Polyangiaceae bacterium | reverse complement strand
AGTGCGCCTGCTTCGAAATCCCCTTTCGCATGGCGGCTCCCGGACCGCGTCCCGCGCGTCCGGAGCCGGCCGCGGGCGAGCGCTACGCGGCGCTCGACGTCGCCGCCACGCGCGACGCGCTCGAGTACCTGGCGGGCCACGGGCTCTTGCACGCCGCGGGAAGCAGCTACCACTGGGCGGGCGACGCCTTTCCCGCCAACCACGTCTCGCTACGCAACATCGGTTGGGACAACTTCGTCATCGTCGACGTCGCGACGGAACGACTGCTGGGAGAGCTCGATTGGCGCGCCGCGCACACCATGCTGCACGAGCAGGCCATCTACCAGCAAGACGCGGAGCAGTATCAGGTAGAGCGACTCGACTACGAGAACCGCAAGGCGTTCGTGCGCAAGGTGGCACCCGACTACTTCACCACGGCGCTCACCTACCGCAGCGTCACGGTGCTCGAACAGAGCGCGCGCGCCTCGCTCGGCGACGCCGCGCTCGGCTGGGGCGAAATCAAGGTCGTCGAAAAGGTGACGGGCTACAAGAAGATCAAGTTTTTTACGCACGAGAACGCGGGCTACGGCGACGTCCACCTGCCGGAGCTCGAGATGCACACGCTGAGCTTCTGGCTCACGTTGTCCGAATCGGTACTGAAGTCCGTCAAAGCCTCCCGGGCCGAA
Source organism: Polyangiaceae bacterium (assembly GCA_036393455.1). Taxonomy (GTDB): domain Bacteria; phylum Myxococcota_A; class Polyangia; order Polyangiales; family Polyangiaceae; genus DASWGX01. The sequence goes on along the minus strand of DASWGX010000246.1, from coordinate 2,927 downwards.
GCAATCGACGGCCTGCGCGGCCTGGGGAATGCGCTCGAGACGGTCGCGGCCTTGTCCTTGATGTGCGACCCGCGCGACCTCGGGCAGACTCTGGGTGACGGAGCGCGGGATCCCGAGCTCGGGGTTCCGGCGGGCCGCGACTTCTTCGCCGGTCACAGCGGCAAGTTCGATCCCACCGTATTTCTCTTCGACGCCCATCCCGGGGGCGTCGGGCTCGCACCACGCATCTTCGACAAGGCGGCGGTTCTGCTCGACCGCGCGCGCGCCCTGGTCGAGGGCTGCCCCTGCGAAACCGGGTGCCCCGCCTGCGTTGGCCCGGCAACGTGCGGACGCCGCAAAGAGCTGTCGCTCGAGCTCCTCGGCCGCGTGCTCGCCGGCTAGGCGGGCCGGAGCCGCCGGGAGCCCCCAGGGCACTCGCCCGTCCTTGGAGGGTTCCCCGCGACCGACTAGCCTGTCGTCCCGGAAGGGACATCACGGAAGGAAAGGACCCGGCATGCCCCGCAGAGCAGAAGTCGACAAATGGCTCGCGGCCTACGACAACCCGATGAAGGCCGTCGTGACGCGCGTCAGAGAAGTGATTCTTTCGGTAGATGCGCGCATCGACGAATGCATCAAGTGGCAAACCCCGACGTTCATGTTCGAGGGTAACATCGCGAGCTTCAATCCCCGTTCCAAGAGCCACGCGAGCTTGCTCTTTCACGCCGGGGCCACCATCCCCGGGAAACACCCACGCCTCGAAGGCAGCGGCGACGTCGCGCGCACGATGAAGTTCGGCAGCGTCGCCGAGGTCGAGTCGTTCGAGCGCGACCTCGCCCGCACCATCCAGGCCTGGATCGCGATGAAGAGCAACGCGATGACCCGCGAGCACTCCCGGGGAAAGTCTCTTACGGCGCGCGGCGCTGCCGCCAAGAAGAAAGCCGCGCAGAAGAAAGCCGCGCAGAAGAAAGCCACCCCCAAGCAGACGGCGCGGCGGAAATCCCCCCGGAAAAAGGCCATCCGGAACAACGCGGCCGAAGTCCGAAAGAAGCAGCAGGCCGCAAGGAAAGCGCGGCCTTCGCGAAGTAAGGCTGCCCGCTAGCTGGACTCGAGACGGCGCGGCGCGGAATTCACTTTTTTCGGGCTCCGGTTGCGGGCGCGAGCCCGCGGCTTTAGCCTTAGTGCCTCGATGCGCCTTCGCCGTGGCTTGAATATCTGGGGGGCGGCCTTCGCGGGGGTGGGCGGTGTCGCGCTCACCTCGTGCCTGCCGCGTTCCGACAAGCCCCTGACGCGACAGACGGACGACGATGCCGGCATCCTCGATCCGAGCCAGCTCGGCGGCGACGCCGGAGACGAGCGACGCGATCTGCCCGATGCCGCGCCGCACGCTGTGCTCGGCGTCGATCCGCCGCACGGTCCGTTCGCGGGCGGACAGCTCGCCACCGTGCGCGGTAACGGCTTTCAGAGCAACGTACGCGTCTGGTTCGGCGACGAGCTGGTGCCGGAGGAAGACACGCTCGCCGTGGATCCCACCCGCATTCAGGTCACGGTACCGGGCGGCGCTTCCGGGTTGGTCGACGTCGTGGCGCAAAATGGCGACGACACGTCGACGCGCGCTCTCCTCGTCGATGCCTACCACTACGATTCGTTCTACGTCGCGCCCGCTTCGGGGCCGACCAGCGGCGGCACCGTATTGACCCTGCACGGCGATGGCACGGACTGGGACGACGCAACGACGGTGCTGGTCGACCTCGAGCCGTGCGAAATCGAAGCGGCGACGAGCCCGACGGAACTGACTTGCCGCACGCCGCCCGGCACTCCCGGGGCGAAACCGGTGCGCGTCGTTGCGGGCGACACCGAGACGGACGTGCTCGACGCGTTCATCTACGGCGACAGCGAGAACGGCTTTCGCGGCGGCCTCAGCGGCGAACGACTCGACGGCGAGCTGACCGTTTCGGTGCTGGACAATTTCCTCGGCCAGGTGATTCCCGGCGCCACCGTGATCCTGGGCGACACGCTCGAAGACGCGGACATGGGACGGACCGGCGCTCGCGGTTCGATTACCTTCGACGGGATCGATGCTCCGCGTTCGGTAACCGTTAGTGCACCGTGTTTTCAGCCCGCGACCTTCGTCGACGTCGAGGTGGACACGGTCACGGCGTACCTCGACCCCGTGCTCAGTCCCGAGTGCGCTCCGCCCGATATCGGCGAGCTGCCCGGAGGCACTTCCGTCACCGGCTCGCGTATCACCGGGGAGCTGGTGTGGCCGCAACGGGAGGAGTTCGGCCGCGACGGCTGGACCAACGTCCCCCAGACACAGAGCGCGGACGAGGCGCGCGTCGCCTACGTCTTTCGCCTTTCCAGCAACCCCACGGGCGAATTCAGCCTACCGAGCGCGATCGGGGCCGTAACGCCGAGCTCGCCTGGTGAGGCAGGCTTCTCGTTTTCGCTCACCTCTTTGCCCGGCAACGTGACCGTCTACGCGCTCGCCGGTATCGAGAATCGAAGTTTCAGTCCGCCCGTTTTCGACGCCTACGCCATGGGTTTGGTACGCGGCATCGCGGCGGAACCCGCCGCCACGACGGAGAACATTTTCATTCGCATCGACACGCCGCTCGATCACGCCCTCACCCTGCGCACCACGGGGCCCGCCTCGACACCCCGCGGTCCAGACCGCTTGCTCGGCGCCGTCGCGATTCGCGTCTCCGACCAGGGCTACGTCATTCTGCCGGGCGCGCGAAAGTCCGCGCTCTTGCCCGGCGAGAGAAGCTTCGACTTCGTCGGGCTGCCGTCGCTCTCGGGGACTCTCGGCGGAACCGAGTACGTCGTTTCCGCGGCAGCCGTTACCGGTCTCGGGGAAGCCCTTCCCATTTCCTTCTTGGGCTTGTTCGCCACCACGACCAACGAACCGATCGATCTCGACGAGTTCGTCGAGATCCCATCGCTCGTGT
>DASWGX010000245.1:0-1862 GCA_036393455.1 Polyangiaceae bacterium | reverse complement strand
ATTGGACGCGAGGCCCGTTGCGAGGTGCCGAAGATCGGCCGGTTGCGTCTTGGTCGAGACCTCCGCCACGATGCCGGCGAGAGCTTCGGCGACTGCACGTTGGCCAGCAACCGCGCTTTGAAGCTCGGCCATGGCCAGCGCAAGCCTCCCTTCCAGCGTGCCAACGGGTAGCGCGATCGTGCGCCCTGGCTTGGGGCTCGCCGGAGGTTCGATCAACGGGCGCCTGACGCGACCAACGGGCGTCATGACGCCCACCTCGGAGCGCACGATCGCGATCAAGTCCGAGAGCTCGCGAAGCGCGGCCGCGTCGCGAGACATGCTGAACGTCGGTGGATGAGCCGCTGGCAAGTCCCTCTCGCGGTATTCGGCGCAGGGACGTGGGGAGCGGATGAGCGCGTGCTCTGGCACTGTTCGGCAAGCCCGCCGTCTGTTTACAAGTGCCCGTGATGTGAAAGTGACAGGAGATCCATGCCCCATGCGGCGGCGATGTGGAGTGCGGCGCCCCACCAGATCGAGCCGGTCTTGTAGCTGAGCGTCCCCAGCACGAAGCCGGCGATGATGGCGCCCGCGGCTTCCGGCAGCGGCTTGCCGAAATGAATCATCATGTACGGCATGGTCATCACGAGGATGCTCGCGTAGCCCAGGCGGCCGCGCAGGCCGTGGATCAAGAACCCGCGAAAGAAGAACTCGAGCGCGACGAACTGAGCGGCGTACAAGAGCTCCCAGCCCCAAAAGTACGGAAAGAGAGGCTCGCCCTCGGCAAGCCTGTAGAAGGGGTACTTCTTCTGGAATCCCGCCGAGTATGACGCGAGCACGATAGCGGGCGCCGCCAGGGCGGCGCACCACGCGTAGGGTCGAAAGTGGCGCGTCAGGCCGCGAACACTCAAGCCGTAGTCGGTCAGGCGTTCATGCAGCACGGCGCGGATCACGATTGCCGGTAGCCCCACGTAGCAAACGAGGCGCGCCGCCGCCCAGAAAACGCGCTGATGGAATTGTCCGCTCTCGTCGTCGCGCATCCACGCTTCGAAGGCGCCGGCCTGGTCTTCGAGGCCGAGCGCGGCGAGCAGCGCGCCTACCCACTCGGCGCGTCTCGGGCTCCCGAAAAAGTTCATCGCGAGCAGGGCCAGCATCGCGGTGAAAAGAACGATGGCTGCTTTGCGATCCGCCGCCGCTCTACCCACGCGGGCGAGGTTTGCCGCGAGGTCTTGTTCGGCCTGATCCCTGAGCTCGGTTACGTACGTCGACCAAACGCGAGCGTGCAGGCGCGGCTCGTTTTCCGCCGAGGTCACGCGAGGGCGTGTAGCGCCGCCGGCGCGCCGCGGGAAGGCCTACGCGGATGTTTCGGCGTGGGGCGCGCAAGCTGCCAACCCGGATTCGCCTCATGCAGCCTTCGCGAGAATCTCGAGAAGCTGGAAGCTCCGACCTCGCTGCTCTGGCGCATCTGCTGGTTGCCGCGCAAGGTCGATAGGCCTCACACTCGACCGCTCGGCACCGCCGGGCTCGAGTCGCCTCGCCCCCCGTCAGCCGTTCCTCCCCCGGAACGAATCGCACACGTGCCGGCGGAGCGGTCGTCGTAGCTCGCCGTAGGTCGAGGCGGGGTTTTGAGTGCGTTTTTGGCTCGAGAGAGCCATCGCCGTGGGCTTTTGTCGAAGGCGTGCTTCAATACGGCTCCGTGAGATTGATTGGCAGCCGCGGTGTCGTCTGGCTCGGCGTGTCGAGCCTCTTGGCGTTCGCTCAGGTCGCCGCAGCGGAGCCGCAGGTTCCCGCCGCGCAGCGGCTCGCCGTTGCCGAGAGCCCGCCCGGCCAAACGGCGGAGTTACCGGCCGTCGGAGCCGGCACGCCGGCGCCGCCCGTCGGGCTCG
>DASWGX010000244.1:0-2498 GCA_036393455.1 Polyangiaceae bacterium | reverse complement strand
TCATGAAGGCGTACATTCGGCGCTCACGACGTCTCCGAGGACCGCTTCCACCGTGCAGTCGAAGGCCGGACCTGCTTCGCCGTCGAAAAGCTCGGTTGACACTCGGATACTGTAGCCTCCCGCGCGGAGGTCGTCGAAGCGCACGGGCCGATCGCAGGCGGTCGGATCGGCGGGCAGCGTGCGCTCGACGTCGTCGACGGTCAGCGTCACCGTGATCCGGTTGACGGAACCGCCGCACGTTTCGTCGGTCGTCATCAAGAGCCCGGGAACGTCTACTTCCACGCTGCCACGGTCGCTCAACGCGCTACACTCGGCTTGCGTCACGATCGAGCTCCGGGCGGAAACCGCGCAGCGGGCGCCCCAGCTCGGTGCGCTCGAGCCGGCGCTGAACGCCATGACGTCGATTGCGTAGCTGCGATTGGGCCGTACCCCGGCGAAGGTGACGTCCTCGCCGCAGTCGACGGCGCGGGTCTCGCCGTCGAGCGTGACCTCGAAGTGGTCGATCGCATCCATGCCGTCGCCGCAGTCGATGGCGCCGCGCAGCCGTTCGAGCGGGACCAGGATGGTCGCCTCGCCGGGCGCGTCGTCCGTGAGCGGCGCGCAACCGCGCACGGCGACGCTGTTGCGCAGGACCGCGAAGGCGGCGCCAGCGTCGATATAGTCGTCCGTCGTCGGCGCATCGAGCGTTTCGTCGGGAAAGCCGCAGTTCGTCGTCCAGCGGGGCTCGACGCGCGCTCCGCTCGCCGTGTCCACGACGAGCGGCAGACCGGGACCGGCGGGCTCGATCGACCCGCGATCGAAGACCTGTACCGAGGCGGCATACCAGTGGCCGGCCACGACGCGGACGAAGCCGGCGCTCTGCATGCAGGGCACGAGCTCCGAACTCGGCAGCGGAAAGCCGCGCTCGAACCCCGCCCCGCGCTCGCTCAAGTCGTAGACGGTGGCGAGATAGAGCTCGGCGGACCCGGCGCCGAGCCCGCAAGGCGCGCCGCCGAGAAATTCCGTGGGAGTGACGTTGACGGCGGTGGGGTGCACGACCTCGGCCGCGCCGGTCGCGTCGCTGCCGCACGCGCCGAGGGCGAAACAGCCGATGAAAAGTGAACAAACCTCTGAGCGGCTCGGCATCGACCGGCTCCTTAGCACCGAAAGGGAACGGGGTTCTATCCTCGATATGCACGACGGCACGAATTCAGCGGGAAAGACGGGGGGTCGCGGCGCGCGAGACGACGCGAAAAAGCACGAAGCACCCCCCTCTGGCCCACATTTTGGCCCGGAGAACGTGAGCGATCCGGTAGCGTTCGCGCTTGCTGAGGCTTTGACTCTCGCAGCCCGAGCGGGACGCTTCGACGTCGTTGCTGAACTCGCCCGAGGGCTCGCTGCGCGACGGCGCTTGGCCGAGGCTCCGGACGTGGCTTCGATTGATGATGCACGGGACCGGCGCAAGCGGTAGAGGTCTCGGCCCCCCTACAACGTGCGGACGCCAGCGGGGCGGCGCTTGAACAACTGCGCCTCGGGTTTGGTACTATCGAGCCTATGCTGTCTAGCCCCGTCGACCGCGCCTGTCCGTCGTGCGACGCCGTGCCCGGCGAGCCCTGCACGGCCGTGCGGGGCGGAGCGCGTCAAGCTCTAGATCGCGTGCACGGGGCGCGCACCCGGAACCCTTCGCCCGAAGATCGCGCCGCGGTCCGGCGCGTCGCGTACCGGGACTCCCGCCCCGAAGAGATTCGAAAGAACTTGCGCAAGTTGCGCAACGAAAGGCCCCTCTGGCCATAACATAACGCACACATAGCAAACCCGACTATCGATCCCTTGGAGTAGGGAAATAGCGGACGCCGGCAGGCGTCCGTGAATACTGTCTTCGAAGCGGCAAGCGCAAGTGCTCAAAGGAGCTCCGCTATGCCCTCACCTGAACTGAATCGAAGCCCGTAAACCTTCCCCGCCACGTCCGCACGCAACTTGCCGCCGCGGCCGGTTGTGACTGCCATCCTCGAAACCCTCGAAACCCTCGAAACCCTCGAAACCCGACGCGGCGCGATTGCGGACCGGCTCGCGCACCATGCCGCGAAGCTCGCCGAGTTCACGACGGCCGCGCGCGAAGCCGAAGGCGCAACGCTCGACTCCACGACGTTCGCCACGCCGTTCGAAGCGCTGGCCTTTGCTGGCGCGGCCGCGACGTTCAGCATGGCTCGTGACGCGGCCGCGTTGCGGGAGCTCTCGGATTTGATCGCGATCGTGCGCTCCGAGGTGACGTCGTGACGCCCGTCGGCCGCGTCAGGCGCCCGTTGATCGAACCTCCGGCGAGCCCCAAGCCAGGGCGCATGATCGCGCTACCCGTTGGCGCGCTGGAAGGAAGGCTAGCGCTGGCCATGGCCGAGCTTCAAAGCGCGGTTGCTGGCCAACGTGCAGTCGCCGAAGCTCTCGCCGGCATCGTGGCGGAGGTCTCGACCAAGACGCAACCGGCCGATCTTCGGCACCTCGCAACGGGCCTCGCGTCCAAT
>DASWGX010000243.1:0-3262 GCA_036393455.1 Polyangiaceae bacterium | reverse complement strand
CCCGGTGCGGCCGCAGCCCTCGAGCGCGGACGTCGAGGACGTGCCCTGCGAGGTTCCGAGCTACTCGTTTTCGCGCATCCTGGTGCCTATCGACTACTCGGCTCACTCGCTGCGCGCCGTCGTCTTCGCGTGGCAGCTCGCCGATCGTCTGGGCGACGGCACCAGCGTGGACCTTTTGCACGTGACGCCGCGGCCCGTCGATTATCTGCCGATCGACGAATGGATTTGGGGCGAATCACGAGAGCCGATGCACGTGGAGAGCAAGCTCAAGGAAGCGGCGAACGAGGCCCTTCGAGCCTACACGCGGACGCTGCCGGAGCGCATGAGGTGCCGTGTCAACGTACGGCTCGAAATCGGCGTGCCGTACCGGGTGATCCTCGACGTGGTGAGGGACGGCAAGTACGACTTGCTCGTGATCGGAACCCATGGTCGCAACGCCTCTCGGCAGGTGCGCCTCGGCAGTGTCGCCGAGCGGATCGTGCGCTTCGCACCGACCACGGTGATCACCGTTCGCTGAGCAGTTCAGAAAAATAGGCGCCAGCCGGCGTGAACGCGATTGTTGTGGTTCTTCACGCCGTCTCCGTACGTTTGCCGGGTCGTCTGGAACGAAACTCCGATGTGCGAAAACGGTGTGACGGCGAAATAGGCGCCGGCGTCGATGTACTCGAGTTCCGTGAAGATGCCGCCGTGGTCGAGTCGCGGCGTGAGGGTCGCGAGGTTCCTGGACTCGAGCCTGGAATAAACACCGGAGACCCAGACGCGCCCCGAATCGATTGGCAGATAGTACTGGACGCCGACCAGAAGGGACGTCCAGTCGATGGTCTGCAAGTTCGCATCGGCATCGTAAGTCACCAGGCCGACGTCGACGTTCGGCACGTATACCGGCGGCGGCACGATGTCGCCGGGGTTTGTCAGTGTGGGGAAGCGCGCCCCGCCGGTGAGCGCCGTGTACAGGTCCGCAATGCCGGTGCCGACGCTGTATTGACCGGTGACGCTGAGGGCGAAGTTCTTGTTCTCGGCCGTTGCCGGAATGATCGGCAAGAAGACATCGGCGGCGAAGCCCCAGCCGTTCTTCGTGTTGGGGTTGCCAGGATTGGTTCGAAACTCCGTCACCGCGAAACGCCGCGCGACGCCGGACACACCGACGGCTAGCGGCGCGATGTTCGGCCGTCCGAAACCCTGAGCGCCGGCGCCGGTCCAGCCGTCGAGAGCGAAGCGAAGCCCGGCCTGTCCATCGGGCAACTGCGAGTCGCGCTGAGCCGGGCGCACCGCGGCAACCGCGACCTCTAGCTCGGTTCCGCCGCCGGAGAACTTCCGCGTTACGCGGAGTTGAGGGTTGCGATGGTAGACCTGCCCCGGTACGCCGAGGAACGCGACGGTGTTGGGATCGAAACCGGCGCCGACCCAGCCGAATAGGTCGTGGTATTGACCCGCCAAGAAGTCGACGATCGGTGTGTCGAGCTTCAAGAAAAAGTGCCGCAGCCGGACGCCGCCGGCGGTGTACACGTTCTGTTCGGTGACGTCGGTGGGTTGCAGACCGAAAAAGTCGACTTCGAACCCGGCCGACACGTGCATGCCTTCGTATTCCGGCGCACGCACCACGCCGCCGATTTGCGAGTTATTGGCGGTGAATTGGAGGCGCGCGTGGTCGCCCGCGTAGGTGCCGGGCCGCTGCAGGATCACGTTGTTGGACCCGCCGACGTAACTCCCCGTCGTATCGTGGATGACGTCGAGCTCGACGAAACCATACAGCTCGGCGTCGAAGCCGTCGGTTCTGGAGCTCTCCGCCGCGGCTGCCGGGCGCGCCGTCGCGGCGGGTGGCGGCGCCGGCTGGGCCGTCCCCGCGCCCGCAAATGAGCATACCGCCGAGAAGACCAGACTCGCCCGACCACCGGTCCGCATGAGCGGTCCCGCTCATATCACAGAAAGGCGGGCGTCGTTCATCTGTTGCTTTCGCGCAGTGAAGACCGGGCTATGTTCTCGTCCCGTGCGTGCGCTCATCTTGCCTCCGCTGTCTCCCGCGTTGGCGCAACGGCTTGCCGAGCTCAGCGCAGTTTCCGGCGAGGGGGTGCTTCACGCGTGTCTGAAACTTCCGGAGACCACGGCTTCGCTGGTGGCCATCGCGGCGCAGGAACGTTTCGATCACGCCGTCGCACGCGTGCTCGGGCTCGGAGAGGCGCCGGACGATCGAATCGTGATCTTGCACGTTTCCGCCCTGACGGAGGCTGGTTCCGAGGCCTTTCCTCGCTTCGATTGGGCCGCGCTCTTCGCGGATGCGGAGCGCGCCGTCGACGCGAGGGTTGAAGCCGCGATCGGCGCAGCAGCGCGCGCTTTCGATCGCGGCGCCTGGGACGAAGCGGCGCGTAGCTACTTTGCCGCGGCGGAGCTGCTCGCGCACGAAGCGACGCCGCGCCACGCCGAGGTGCTCGCCGAGCTCGGCCAGCTTTCCCACCAGCGCGGAGCCGTCCAAGAGGCGCGCGCGCTTTTCGATCGCGCGCTCTCGATTTTTCCCGTGCACCAGGGCGCGCTCCGTGCGCGGGCCGCGATCGCGAGTGCGACCGGCGAGAGCGCCGTGGCGGCGGCGATGCTGCACCGCCTGGTGGGTGCGGTGGACGATCCGTCCCACCGGGTCCGGATGCTCAGCACGATTGCTTCGGAGTCATTGTCCGCCGCGCGCGACGCCATCGTGAAGGCACTCGGGCTTTACCCGCGCGACCCGACGCTGCTCGAACGGCTAAGGGCGGTTCACCTGGCCGCCGGTCACCATGCCGACGCGGTGGCGGTCGCGGTCGAACTCGCCGAGACCGTGCAGGATCGCGCCGAGCGCGCGAGGGCCCTCGTGAGCGCCGCCGATCTCTGCGCGGACAAGCTCGGTGACACGGCGCGGGCGGTCGCACTGTACGAGGCCGCCATCGAGGATGATCCCACGATCGAGCGCGCGTTTTCAGCGATCGAGACCGTGCTGCTCAAGGCCGAAGACTTCGCCGGCGTGGCGAGCGCTTACTTCCGCCAGCTCGCACGGCTGGAAGCGGCCGGCGCCGTCGACGCCGGCGTGGTGCTCTACAAGAAGCTCGCGGCCGTGGAGCGCGACCGACTTCGCAACGCGCCGGCGGCGGTCTCTGCGCTTTCGCGCGTGACGGAGCTGCGTCCCGAAGACGCTGCGGCACGGGGCGAGCTCGCGGCGCTCTACGAGACCACCGGCGACGTGGCGAGCGCGATCCGCTGTCTGGAAGTCTCGGCGCAATACGACCCGCTCGAGCCC
>DASWGX010000242.1:0-8858 GCA_036393455.1 Polyangiaceae bacterium | reverse complement strand
CCGCGCGCGCCGTGCAACGAAAGCGCGAGTTTCAGCGCTCGCCCGAGCTCCGTGCCTTCGCGTTCGCCGTCGTGGCGTTCGGCTGCGGCGGCCTTCTGATGCTCTGGTTCCTGGTGCTCACGCCGGACAACGTGCAGTTCGATTCGCGCTGGAAACACATGGCGTTGGCCGAGGACTTCGTCGCGCACGGCGGCATGCGGCGCTTTCCGGAAGGCTGGATCATCGCGGCGCGCCCGCACATGGCAAGCTTCCTCTACACCTGGGCGTTTCTACTGCCGGACGGCTTGCTGTTCGACCGCATGGTGTTCTGCCAGCACGTCGAGCTCGCGATTTTCTTTTTCACGACTTTGTTCGGCATCGGCGCCGTCGTGCGCCGCCTCGTTCCGAACGCCGACTCGCGCTTGGTCTGGGCGGCGCGCTTTCTCTTTCCCGGCGTCTTCGTCTACGACAGCTCTCCGAGCGGCGGCACCGATCACATCGGAGCCTTGTTCGGCCCCCCGATCGCGCTGTTGGCGCTCCGCTGCTGGAAGGAGCTCGAGCCGCGCCGCGCCGCCGTGCTCGGCTTCCTGCTCGGAGCCGCCGTCGTGACCAAGGAAACGATCGCCATCATGCTGCTGCCATTTCCGGTGCTCGTGCTCGGCGCGCGCTCCGTCATGCTCGGCATCCTGCGCGCTCGGGGGCGCCTCGCGCCCGAGCTCCGCTGGCGCTTTTTGACCGGACCCGCCGCGATCGCCGTCGCGGGCCTCGTCGCGACCAGCCCGTGGTGGCTCAAGAACGTGATCCTGTACGGCGACCCGGCTTACCCGCTGCTCGACGGCATCTTTTCGCCGCGCCCGTTCGACGCCTACGCTCGCTACAAGCTCCGCTATCAGAGCGAGTTCGGGGAGATGTGGGCGCCCGATCGCAGCTGGTCCGGCCTGGCGAAAACCCTGAAGACGCTCGTCACCTTTTCCTTCGACCCCAACAACTGGAAGAGGTTTCACGGCAACGTGCCGGTTTTCGGGTCGCTGTTCACGCTGCTCTTGCCCGCCCTCTTGTTCTTGAAGGGAACACGGCGGACGTGGTGGCTCGTTCTGTGGATTCACGCGGCGATCTTCGCCTGGTATTCGGTTCACCACCAAGATCGCTACTTGCAGGGCATTGCCCCGCTGATCGCCGCCGCGACCGCGGCCATGCTGATCCTGATTTGGCGGCAAGGCGGGCGCCTGGCTCGCGCCGGCGCCTCCGCCCTGGTGGCCCTTCAAATAGTCTGGGGCGGGGACACCTATTTCTTCCAAACGCACGCCATGGCGCGTTCGGCGGTCAAGAAGACGCTCGACCTCTTGGCTGCGGGTCACGAACGCGAATACGAAAAGCGCTTCAGGGTGCAGGAGACTTTCCAGGAGATCAACGAGAAGCTGCCGAAGAACGCGCGGCTATTGCTCCACGACAACCACAACCACCTCGGCATCGGCGTCGAGCGCGTCCACGACGATCACATGTGGCAGTACGGCATCAACTACGCCGCCCAGAAGGACCCTGCCGGCATCTACCGGCTCCTCAGAGACTTGGGAGTGACGCACATCTACTGGGAACGCGACGACGCGGGCAAGGGAGAAACCCTTGCCGGCGACCTGCTTTTTTACGATTTCGTCTTCCGGCGCACCGAAGAGCGCGAGCGCCTCGGGCCGAGCTACCTTGCGGCCATGCCGAGCGAGCCGCCGCGGGGACCCTTCGACGATCGCGTCGCGGTGCTCAACTGCAAACGCGATCTCCCGCAAGGCCTGTATCGACTCGGGGATCTTGCGCTGCCATCGTTCGGACCCGCCGCGCGCAAATACCCGAAGCCTACGCGACGCGCTGAAGCAAGCGAGGACGGGGAGTTGCTCTCCGAGGCCAGCTTCGCGCTCGTGGACGGAGAGTGCGTCTCGAACGAAGCTGCCTCCGAGCTCCGCCGCAAATTCTTCCGCGCCGCAAAACGACGACGTTCGCCGCGGCGCAAAGAGTTCGAGATTTGGTTGCGAAAGGAGTGAACGACAGGCTCGGCGTTGCAGCCCGGGTCTCGTGCGCTCGAGCTTGTACTCCGCTGCTCGACAGCGACGGTCTGCTCGAGGCGTTGACGCGAGCGTGCCGCGGGCCCCGCCTGAGCGGCGCGCGCGGCCTCAATTCACCGCGGCGGTGAACGAAGTGACGGCGAAGCCGGGTGAGCTGTTCCAGATTTCGAAGCCAAACTGGATGCTGAGCAGGTTCCAGGTGTCGTTGGCGGCGCCGTCGCGATTCACGGCGTCGACGACGAAGGGCCGGAGGTCGCCGGTCCAGGAGGTTTGGCCGTTGATGACGTAGGCAACGTAGCCCCAACCGCCGGGCCCCGAGCCTTGCCAGACGTTCCAGGTGGCGCCTTCGAGCATGACCGAGCCCGCCTGTGTCCCGAGCGGCTGGACGTCTCCGTGATTGAGCCAGATCATGATTTCCAGCCCGCCCGCGGGCGTCGCAGGGTTGGCTTGGGGGTGGACCCACAGGTCGTAAGCCGCGTTGTAGCGGCCGCTGCCGACGGTGAACTGAACCGCGGAGGGCGCATTGACGATGGTGCTGACGACCTTGGGCAAGGTGCTGCCCGTGGTCCATTCGCCGTAGTGCCACCCGTAGACGATGGACGGGTAGGCGACGGGGGCGTCGCCGCCGCTCAAGGTGCCCGAATCCACACTCAAGCCGGCTGCACCGCCGCCTGCCTTTGCGGTGATGCACTGTGTTCCGGTGCCGGCGGCGAAGATGTTGTTCTGAATTCGGTAGGCACCGGCGAGGGTGTGCTCGCTCGGCTCGCCGACGATGCCGCAAAACTGGCCGAGGTCGGTGAGGCCGCCGAGGTCGCCCATCGGGACGAGGCTCGAGAGGCAGAGGTCGAACGCGCCCGCGGCGTCGCCGCCGACGATCTGGATCTGAAGGTCGTATTGCGCGTCCGCGGCGCATTGGCCCGCCATCGCCCACGCCGGGCACGCGACGTCCGCGAAGCAGACGGTGCCCGACCAGGAGCCGGCTACGGGCGCGATCTCGACGTAGGGCGCGACCAGGCCCGTGGTGCTCGCGGCTTGGGTGTAGGCGATGCGCACCTCGTTGCCGCCGCTGCTGCCGCTCAGCGCGATGTCGAAGCACTGTAGTCCGCCCGAGTAGGCTTGCTTGACGCTGGCGTCGCCACCGCTGGCATTGAGCTCGAAGCCGAGCCCGCAGCCCCAGTACGTGCCGGGATCTCCCACGATCGTGGCTCCGCTGATGCAGCAGCCGGCGCCGGTGCAGGGGTTTGCGGGAGGCGTGCAGCTGGTGCCGTCGCCGTAGGCGTAGAAGGCGCCTTGGAGGCCCGCGGGGTTGTCGGTGGCGACTTCCGGATCGCAGCCGATCCAACCGTCCGTTTGAAGCGCGACCGCGACCAGATTGGGATCGCTCGGACAGATGGCGCCCTCGCCGCCCGAGCCTCCGCCGGCGCCGGTAGCGCCGCCGCTTCCGCTCGCCGCGCCCCCGACGCCGCTCGCCGTCGGACCGCTGCTCGCTGTCGTGGCGCCCCCAACGCCGCTCGCGCTGCTTCCGCCGCTGCCCGTCGTACCGCTGCCCGTCGTGCCGCTGCCCGTACTTCCGTCGCCGTCGCTCCTGAACCCATCGTCGGAACAACTGGCGAGGAGCCCAAGCGAAAGGCCCGCGGCGCAGATGCCTGCAATCCCACTAAGCTTCATGGCCGGCTATACTACCCGCTTTTTTTCGGCGGGCCAGCCGTGTTTTTCGGTCGTCACCGCGCGCCGGGCGTCTCACGCGCGAGCCCAGCACCGGTCCCCGCCCGCTTTCTCAAGCCCGGTGCACTTCTGCGTGCACTTTTGCAAGAGTACTTACACAGGATGCGAGAGGCTCTTCGAAGGGGCGCGGCGCGGTCCCGAGCGTGGCCTCGAGCTTCGCCGTGGAAAGCACCGAGTACGCGGGGCGCGGCGCGGAACGGCTGAACGCGGACGTGGAGACGGGCTCTACGCGCACGCCTGCCATCGACACTCCGGCCTGTTCGAGCGCGGCGCGAATCGCAAGCGCGTATTCGAACCAACTAGTCTGACCCATATTGGCGAAATGATACACGCCGGGCGGAGCGGGACGCCCGCCGCCGAGGGCTCCGAGCAGCGAAAGCACGGTGTCCGCGAGGTCGTCGGCATAGGTGGGGCGACCGAACTGGTCGTTTACGACTTCGAGCGGCGCGGGCGCGGGTTCGAGCATGCGGGCGACCATCGTCCTTACGAAGTTCTCCCCCGTGACCGCGAACATCCAGGAGGTGCGCACGAGGTACAGGCGCCGCAAGGCGCCGGCTTCGAAGCGATCGAGCAAGAACCGCTCGCCGATGAGCTTGCTTTTTCCGTACACGCCGAGCCCGCTTGGCGGATCCGTTTCGACGTAGGGCGTCTGCTTGCGGCCGTCGAAGACGTAGTCGCTCGAAACGTGGACGAGCGTCGCGTCGAGCGACTCGGCAGCCTTCGCCAGGTTGTCGGGGCCGCTCGCGTTGACGGCGAAAGCACGCTCCGACTCGCGCTCCGCAGCGTCGACGTCGGTGTATCCGGAGCAGTTGACGATGCAGTCGAAGCCCGAGCGCGCGAACGCCATCACGTCGTCCGCGCGCGTGACGTCGACGTCGCGGCCGCTCGCTACGACTTGATGCGTGGTGGCGCCGAAGCGCGCTGATAAGCGGCCACCGAGCATGCCCGACGCCCCGACCAGCCAGACTTTCATCGCGCGACGCCCCTCACGGCGCGATTCTCGCGCGATAGCCGGCGAAGCTCTCCCCGCGCGAATCTCGCTCGGAGAGCAGGGGCGCCTGGATGGGCCAATCGATGGCGAGCTCCGGATCGTTCCAGGCGAGACAGCGTTCGCTCTCCGCGCGGTAGGGGCTGCTCAGCTTGTAGACCACGTCCGCGGCGTCGCTGAGCACGCAAAAGCCGTGCGCGAAGCCCTTGGGGAGAAAGAGCTGCTCGCGCGACGCGGCGTCGAGCACGACGCCCACCCATCGGCCGAGCGTCGGCGAGGCGGGGCGGATGTCGACCGCGACGTCGAAGATGCAGCCGCGCGTCACGCTGACGAGCTTGGCCTGTCCGGGCTCGTCCTGGTAGTGCAGGCCCCGCAGCGTGGCTTTGACGGAGTGCGAGAAGTTGTCTTGCACGAACGTGCAAGTGATGCCGGCCGCTCGATGGCGTTCGGCGTTGTAGCTTTCGAAAACGAAGCCGCGGGCGTCCTCGAAAACGTCGGGACGGATCAGCCTGAGGCCCGGAACCGCGAGCTCGGCGACCTGCATGAGGCTAACCGGCGGGTGTTCGGCCCCCCGCGGCGCACTCGAGCAAGTACTCGGCGTAGGGGCTCTTGCCGTGGGCGCGCCCGAGGGCGCGCAGGGCTTCGGCGTCGATGTAACCCATGCGAAACGCGATCTCTTCGATGCACGCGATGTGCGTGCCCTGGCGTTCCTGCAGGACGTGCACGAAGTGTGCGGCTTCGAGCAGGCTCGTGTGCGTGCCCGTGTCGAGCCACGCCATCCCGCGGCCGAGCAGCTCCACTCGGGCTTCGCCTCGCTCGATGTAGATCCGATTGATGTCCGTGATTTCCAGCTCTCCCCGCGCCGACGGCCTGAGCCGGGTCGCGAGGTCCAGGACCTGGTTGTCGTAGAAATACAGGCCGGTCACGGCGTACCGCGACTTCGGGTGGATGGGCTTTTCTTCGACGCCGATCACCTTCCCGCCGGGCCCGAGCTCGACGACGCCGTAGCGCTCCGGATCGTTCACCTGGTACCCGAAGAGGACGCAGCCGCGCTCGATGCTTGCCGCCTCCTGCACCATCTGCGTCAAGCCGTCTCCGTAGAAGATGTTGTCGCCCAGGACGAGGCACACGCTGTCCGCACCTATGAAGTCGCGCCCGATCAGGAACGCCTCGGCCAGGCCGTTCGGCATGGGCTGCGCCGCGTAGCTCAGGCTCAGGCCGAGCGGCGTGCCGGAGCCCAGCAGCCTTTCGAAAAGCGGCAAGTCCTGGGGGGTCGAGATGATCAAGATCTCCCGGACCCGCGCCAGCATCAGCACGCTGAGCGGGTAGTAGATCATCGGCTTGTCGTAGACGGGCAAGAGCTGCTTCGACACGACGCTCGTGAGCGGGGACAGGCGCGTGCCCGCTCCGCCAGCCAGGATGATGCCTTTCATGGCTTCACCGTCGTTTTCTCGACGGCCAGTTTCTCCACGACCAAGGCGAGCCCTGCGTAGATCAGCGTCGTACCGAGCTCGATCGCGTATAGCAGAAACACGAAAGCCGCGCCTTCCCGGGTCACTTGCTGGCTCGGGACGTACATCGCGAGGCCCGCATAGGTGGCCACCTGGAACGCGCCGAAAAAACCCGGCGCGTTCGGCGTCAGAATGCCGAGCGCGAGCACGCCGACCACGACCGCCGCCTCGACGTACGTCAGATCCGTCAAGCCACACCCGTGCGCGAGCAAGAGGACGGAGCCCACGTTGAGGGCCCAGTATGCGACCGTGCTCGTCAGGAAGGGGACGGAGTAGCGCGCTTCTTTCAGAAAATCGAGACCGCTCCCGAAGCGTTCGACCGCGTCGGAGAGGGTGTCGGCGAGCCGCGCGGACACCAAGCCGACCACGGCCCGGGTGAAGCGCCGCGCGAGATCGCGTCGAAAATGGAACGCGCCCATCGCCACGAACGCGGCAAAGAAGAACGCGAGTGCCGCGTAGGCGAGGCCGGGTATGATGGCGACGTCGATGGGAAGCGTGCCGATGTGATCGGGCAGCGGGTCGAGCGGGGTCGAGAACGACAGAGCGGCGAAAAAGAACAGGCTCAGGCAGAGCCCGTCCGTGATGCGTTCGGCGCCCACCGTGCCCGTGGCGGCCCACGCCGAAAGCTTGTCCTTTTCTCGAATCAGGGCGGGACGAACCACCTCGCCCATGCGAAACGGGAGCAGCACGAGGGCCGCGTAGCCAATCAGCGAGACGCTGATGACGCGGCGCAGCGGAACGTGATGAATCGGCGCGAGCAGGTACACCCAGCGCGCCGAGCGGACGAAGAGAACGACCGTCCAGGCCAGGGTGAAGGCCGGGATCGCCCACCACGCCATTCGGTCGAAGGCGTCCCGCGACGGCACGACGGGCAGCGCGCCGGCGCGCAGCACGGCGACGAACCCGGCAATGACGACGGCCGAGCCGAGCAGCGCCAGCGCGTGGCGCCGGAGCCAGCCCCGCGTTTCGCCGGCGCGCGGCAAATCGGACTTTTCCAAGTCGTGCTCGACGGGCTGTTCCTTCATGCGGATCGCCGGCACGACCGATGCTAGCTCGATACGACCGGTTCGCGCTCGAACTCGCGCACGACCGCCGATGCCGGCCGATATCCGTCTCCCGAAAGCTGCGTGCGCACGTAGTAGGGCCGCTTGTTCTGGGACTCGTGATAGGTCCGCGACACGACGTCGGCGACCAGACCGAGCGACAACAGCTGCATGCCGACCACGATCAAGAGTACGCCGAGCAAGAGCAAGGGCCGGTCGGAGAGCTCGCGATCCATGGCGAGCTTTTCCACCGCGAGCCAGGCGCAGATCGCGACGCCGGCGAAGCTCGAAAGCATCCCGGCCAGGCCGAACACCTGCATCGGCCTCACCAGGTACGACTGCATGAAGCGAACGGTGATGAGGTCGAGCACGACGCGCATGGTGCGGCCGATGCCGTACTTGCTCCTACCGAACTGCCGCGCCCGGTGGTGCACCTTCATCTCGCAGATCGACGCGCCGACCCACGACGCCGCAGCAGGGATGAAGCGGTGCATTTCTCCGTAGAGACGCAGCTCTTTCGCGAGCTCGGCGCGCATCGCCTTGAGCGTGCACCCGTAGTCGTGCAGCTTGACCTTGGTTGCCGTACTGATGATGCGGTTCGCGATCATGGACGGCAGGCGTCGATTCAGAAACGGATCTTGTCGGTTCGCACGCCAGCCGGCGACGAGGTCGAACCCTTCCGAGAGCTTGCTCAGCATGGCCGGAATGTCGGCCGGGTCGTTCTGTAGGTCGGCGTCCATCATCACGACGCTGGCGCCGCGCGCCGCGTCGAGACCCGCCTGCAACGCCGCGGTCTGGCCGAAGTTGCGCCTGAAACGGATCACGACGAGCGCCGGGTCCGAACGGCAAGCTTCGGCCAAGAAGTGGAAACTGCGATCACTCGAACCGTCGTCGATGAGGATGAGCTCGTAGGAGAGCCCGGTGGGACGCAGGGCGGCGTGGAGCTCCTGAAGCAGGTGCCCGACGCTTTCTTCCTCGTTGAACACGGGGACGACGATGGATACGTCGAGCAGCGGAAGGTTCGCGTGAGCGGTCAACGGGGGGCCTCCGGGCGTCCCGGCCTCGCTCAGCGAAGCGGGCGCAAAGACCGTACTAGTGACGGCCGGTCGCGCGGGCAAGCTCGGACCGATGCTCAAAGGCCCCAGGCCTTGATCAGGCGCCCGTTGTCCTTCGGATCGGCGCCGCGCTCGAGTAGGACGATGTCGTCGAGCTGACGAGCGACGCCGTACTTCCGGCTTTCGAGTGCCTTTCGCACGCTCTGTTGGGTGCGATCGAGGCTGAGCTCCCCCTTGCGCACCAGGATGTAGTCCGCGTCGTAGTGTCCGCGTCTGAGCGAATAGAACCGCCGGCGCGAGGATGCGTGCGGTCCCACCTTCTCGCTCGCGGCGACGGAGGCATCCGTGGGAATCATATCGATGAGCTCGCGCAGATTCTCGTAGCGCGCGCGCTCCGCCCGGCTGAAGTCGAAGCCGACCTTGCGATAACCGCTCTGAAAGGTCCCGGTGCGCGCCGGGAATGCCCCCCAATTGTAGCTGGTGACGACGATGGCGAAGCAGGT
>DASWGX010000241.1:0-7747 GCA_036393455.1 Polyangiaceae bacterium | reverse complement strand
CCGGGTGCTCGCGAAAGGCGGTCAGATGCACTTCGTTACCGCTTGCCAGCATCGTGCAGTTGACCTGCAACGTTTGCGAGCGCAGCGCCACTTCGCCGGTTTCCGCGGTGATTTGCAGGTATTTGAACGCGTCCAGCGGCCGCTTCAAGAGATCCGAAAATTCGAGCACGCCGCCGGCGGCGTCCACGAGCTCGCCGAACACCTCGAACAGCGTCACCGCCTGTAGCGACGACGGCAGGGAGCCCAGACTGCGATCGGCCGTGATCTGACGCTCCCCCGCGTCGACGCTGAGCTCGGGTCCCGCCGTCACCGCACCCGTGCGGTAACGCCGCGAAATGAAATAGCGCTCTACCTGGACGTGTCGCAAAACCTCCTCGAGTGCACCGTCGTAACTGCTGAGCAGGGCTTCGTAGACCTGCCGGCTCTTGTGCGACAGACTTCCGTGCACCACCCACGCCGGTGGAGGCTCGTCGATGCCGGCGTCGCGGTACACCGTCGGGAGCAGCTGCGCCCGCTGCTTCTGCGGGATCAGAAACAACGGATGGTCGCGTACTTCGATCAGGAGGCGTGCATCGATGTCTTCTTCCGGCAAGTGCGCGTAAGTGCCCTCCCCGGTACCGAGCCCGGCGCGGCGGCCCCCGAACCCGATCGAGCCCCGCAGCTTGGATTGATTGGGAAAAACCCAGTGGAATCGGTACAGCGCGCCTTCATCGCGCGCGGAGTAGTCCTCGAGGGCCCGCATGATGCACGCGGCGATGGTGCTCTTCGCAGAACCGTTCGGACCATGCAGCAAGATGAGCCGATTGGGTCGTCCCTCGCGAACGAAATTGGAAAGAACGCGGTAGAGCTCGCTCTGCACGGCCTCCTGGCCTATCAGGCCGTCGCGTGCGGCGTCGCCTGGCGGGAGAAAACTCTGATCGAACAGCTTGAAACGAAATTGCTTTCCCCAGGGGCGCTCCACTTCTTCGCGCTGATAAAAGTCGAACACGTCCCTCAGGTAGCGCGAAGCGTCGCGCGAATAGCGGACTGGATCTTCGGCAAACAGCTCCAGGTACTCCTGAAACGACAGGACGCGGCGTTCCTCGTGGAACTTCTCCTGAGCGTGTCGGGCGATATCGGCGAGCTCGTCGACAATGCGACGCTTTTCCATCGCCGGCTAGCCTACCACGAGCACCCGATGCGCCATGACGAGCCGGCACCCCGCCCCTCGACGCCCCTCGACGCCCCTTGCCACCGCGCGAAATCCATCGTTTTTCGGGGGACGGAGCGCGTTACGGGGCGGCGACGTCGAAGGCGAGCTTCAGGTCACGCTTTTCGATCAAACAGCGGTCGTCGGTGCATACCGAAAATGCAAACTGGCCGGCCAGGGTCTTTTTTCCCGCCGACTCTGGCGTGAACGGCACCAACATGACGGCGCGGGTTTTCTCGAGCTTCACGCTGTCCTTCGCAATCACTTTGTTGTCGAGCTTGAGGCCGTCGGACTGCTTGATCTTGAATTTGTAGGGGTATTTGTCGTTGACCTTGTAAGGTCCCAACGACAAAAGCTCGATGGTCGCTTCGCCCTTTTTTCCGGCAGTGTAAGACCCGGACGCTTTGATGCTGAGCGCGAAGCTATCTTCCTTCACCGAATCCGTCATCTCGCGCGCATCGAAGAGGTCGCCGCCCTGTTCGGCCGCGCTCGCTCCCGGCGCTGCTTTCTCTTCGCTGCCGCCGATGTGCTCCGCCTTGGCGGGGTCGTCGCCGTTGGAGCGCGCCTCGCCCGCTCCGCGCGCCTGATGTTCGCCCGTCGCTTGCTGGCCAGCCTGTTGCACCCTCGCGGGTTCCGCCGCCGCCGTGGTTTCCCGATTGCAGCCGGCAAAGCCCAAGCCGAGCAGAAAAGCACACCCAAAGAGCACCGGTGCCGCCGAGCCGCGCGTCCGGCGCTGGAGCGAGGCCTTTCGCGCAGGGGGCTCAGCCGCCGCTTCGTTCGATGCAACGTGCATGTGACCCATGGTTTTAGCATACGGCTGCGACAATCGAGCGGTTTCCGAACGCCCTTTTTACAGCGAGAAAACGAGCCCGGAGCGTTCGCGGAGCCGATCAGGGACTCAAAGTGCCAGAACGACCAAGAGCACGGCCCCGACCGCCAGCAGGAACCCTCCGAGCAGGACCGGGAGCAGCCACGAGCGGTTCATGGGGATGCGCTCGGCCTCGGACTCCCCGAACGCGACGTCGGCGGGCCGTCCCTGCGCGTACGCGGCGGGCATCGACGCGCCCTCGGCTCCGAGCGACTCGGCCTCGCCGAAGAATCGATCGGCCACGTCGCGGCTCTGCGGCGCCGGCCTTGCAGCCATCAGGCGGCCGAGCTCCACCGAGATGCGTTGACGGAGCTCGGTTTCGTTCGCGTTGGCCCACTCACCGTGGTCTCCTTGCAGTCCGTAAGCATGCCCGAGCGCGTTCGCGAGCTCACCCACGGAGCCTGTCCGCATCAGCGCGTTCTTCCTGAACGCCGACGCCATCACTGCGTCGAGCGTGGGCGGCACCGGGTGCTTCTGCGCTCGGCTCGCTTCGCTCGGGGGCGGCGCCTCCTTCGTCAGGATGCTGAGAAGAATGCTGGGGCCGTTGGTGCCGTGGAACGGAACCGTCCCGGTAGTGCACTCGTACAAAATCGCGGCCAGCGCCCAGACATCGGCGCGCCGGTCCAAGGTTTCGAGGCCCTGAGCCTGTTCCGGCGCCATATAGAACGGAGAGCCGATCGTGGTGCCGAGAACGGTGAGCTTCTTGGCGTTTTCGGCGGTGTCTTTGACGGAGCCGAAATCGAGAACCTTGACGATGTCGCCTTCGCTCGTCTGGCACAAAAACAGATTGTCCGGCTTGAGGTCGCGGTGCACGAACCCGCGCGCGTGCGCCTGATCGAGCGCGATCGCGAGCTGGCTCATCATGCGAACCACCCTGGCCGGCGGCAGCACGCCTTCGCGCTTGAGTGCGGCGCGCAGTTCTTCGCCGTACAAGAATTCCATCACGAGGACGTAGCTCGCGTCGGCGGTGGGGTGGAAGCCCAGCACCTCGACGATGTGTTGGTGCGGAAGCTCTTGACTGACCGAAAACTCGCGCTTGAAGCGCTCGACAGCCACGGCGTCGCGCGCCGTCTCGGAGTGAAGAACCTTGAGTGCCACGCTGCGGCGCTCCGCCATGTCGAGCGCTTCGTAGACGCGGCCCATGCCGCCATCTGCCACGACGCGCCGTACCTGGTAGCGACCCAGCATGACCTGCCCGATGCGCGCGTCGTCGTCGTCGACGCGCACGGGCACCTGTGTGGCGCTGTAAAGCTGGCTCCCGTCCACGGGGCAGAACCCAGCGTCGACCGGATACAGTCGCCCGCAGGCGGGGCAAGCCTTCATGGCCCGTCCCTGCGTGAACCGTGTGCCGAACGGACGGCGGGCGAAGGCGCGAAGGGCGCCCTAGGCGCCACTGCTCTGGCTATCCGCTTGCAGAGCGGCGACCTCGCGAAAATACAGGATCCGGTGGCAGCTGGGACACTGGGCGAACTCGAGCCCCCGGCGCACCTGTTGGAACAACATCGGCGGCAGCGCGATGTGACAGGCGCTGCACGTTCCCTCGACCGTGTGGGCGAGCGCCGTACCGCGTCGTTTCCGCACGAGCTCGTACTTGCGATAGAGCGCCACCGGCACGGCCTGAACCAGCTCCTTTCGGGCCGCTTCGCGTAGCGCGATCTCTTTCTCCACTTCGCGCAACCTCACCACGAGCGGCCCCTCCTGCTCGCTGAGCTCGGACGCTAGCGACCGGTGCTCCGATTCCGCCTTCGCGATGTCGACGCGCGCCTGTTCCACGAGCCCGACGAGCTTTTCGATCTCGATCTCGCGATCGCGGTAGAGCTTGCGCAACTCCTCGAGCTCGCGCTGCGCGGCGTTGGCTTCCCGCTCGGTGCGGCACCGCGACAACTTCTCGCGCGACTTTTCGACCTGGACGCTCATCTGCCGGACCTCGCCGACCAGGTCGCCGCGCATGCGCTCCATGTCGTCGACGCTGCCCCGGTCGCGCGCCAGCTTCTCGTCCAGCTCGCGTATGTGAGACTTTTTGGAACCGAGCTCTTGCCGCTCTGTCTGGAGCTCTTCCTTGAGAACGTGGAGCTCCGAATCCAGGGCCGCGAGGCGTTCCAGAGTGTCGATTTGTGCTTGGATGGTCACTGATTTCAATTGCTCCTAACCGAGGTCCGCTCGGGACGAAGGCCGAACGGCCAGTGGGCCCACCTGGGTTCGAACCAGGAACAACCCGGTTATGAGCCGGGGGCTCTGACCGATTGAGCTATGGGCCCGCGAGCGCGAAGGAAAAACGCGCGACGAGCGCGGCCCTTCGCCGCCGACGGAGGACCGCCGGTGGACGCGCTCTTTGCCTTGTCTTTTGTCGAGTTCCACCCTGGCGCTGCCGTATGCAAGCTCCACGCCCGGAAAGCTAGTCGAAGCCGCGGAGGGGTTCAACTGCGACGAGGTGCGCCGGCGGAGTACCGTCGTCACGGCGGCGGAGCGGGCGTCCAAACCCCGCGTTTTTGTCCGCTGAGACTTCGCCGGCGCGGGTATTCTCGCCGAGAAGCTGGCGGACCGTCTCGAGGCGCTCCGCGACTTCACACGACCCATGGAGCGCTTGGTTGTCCGCGGTGCCACGCAGCACAACCTGAAAAACCTGAGCTGCGACCTGCCCCGAAACCGCCTCGTCGTCATCACGGGGCCGAGCGGCTCCGGCAAGTCGTCGCTCGCCTTCGATACCATCTACGCGGAAGGCCAGCGGCGCTACGTCGAGTCGTTATCGGCGTACGCGCGTCAGTTTCTCGACCAGCTGCCGAAACCGGCGGTCGAAAGCATCGACGGGCTCAGCCCCGCAATCGCCATCGAGCAGAAGGCGCTCGGCAAGAGCCCGCGCTCGACCGTCGGCACCGTGACGGAGATCGCCGACTACTTGCGCTTGCTTTATGCTCGCGTCGGGGTGCCGCACTGCCCCATCTCGGGAAAGGTGCTGCGAGCCTACACGGTACAGGAGATCGTCGACGCCGTGCTGGCGCGCGGAGAAGGCGCCCGCCTGTCGATCCTGGCTCCGGTCGTGCGCGCCAGGAAGGGGGAGCTCAGAGCGGAGCTCGACAGGCTGCGGCGCGAGGGGTTCGTGCGCGCGCGCATCGACGGCGCTCCGGCGGACCTCGGCGACGAGATCAACCTCGATCGCAACAAGGTCCACGATCTGGACGTCGTCGTCGACCGAGTCGCCGTTCGTGAGAGCGCGAAGGGCCGCATCACCGATTCCGTCGAGCTCGCTCTCAAGTTGGGCGATGGAACACTGCGCCTCGATGCCATGGACGACAGCCAGCCGGTCGTCATGAGTGAACGCCTGGTCAGCTGGGAGCACGGCATCACCCTGCCTCCCCTGGAACCCAAGCTTTTCTCCTTCAACAGCCCCCACGGTGCCTGTCCCGAGTGCGACGGGCTCGGGGTGAGGTCCGCGGTCGACGCGACGCGCGTCGTGCCCGACGATAGCCGCACGCTACGCGAAGGAGCCGTCGCCGCTTTCGGACGTCGAGGTTCGATCGCCACCGCGTCGGAGGTGGTTCGAGTCGTCAAGACGCTCGGGGTCGACGCCGACACGCCGTGGCGCGAGCTCGACGAGGAGACCCGTCGCGCTATCCTGTTCGGAACCGGCTCGAGCGGCAAGAAGCGCAAACGCGCGCACGGCTACGAAGGCATCATCGTACGGCTCGAGCGAATGCTGGAGGGCATGGATCCGCTGGAAGGCGAGGACCACGCGCGCGACGACGGCGCCATCGGACCAGAAGACCTCGGCCGTTTCATCGTGTCGCAGACCTGTGAAGCGTGCGGCGGAACTCGGCTGCGCTCGGAAGCCCTGGCCGTGAAGCTCTCCGGCAAGCACATCGGCGAGCTCTCGCGCCTGCCGTTACGTGCGTTGCGCAAGTTGCTGGAGGCTTTCCTCGAGCGCGGGGAGCTCGGGCCTCGCGCCGCTACCATCGCCAAGCCACTGATCCGCGCCATCACCGAACGCCTCGGGTTCTTGATCGATGTCGGCCTCGACTACCTTTCTCTGGATCGACCGGGCCACACGCTGAGCGGTGGCGAAGGGCAGCGCATCCGGCTCGCCACCCAGATCGGCGCGTCGCTGGTCGGCGTGCTGTACGTCCTCGACGAACCCAGCGTAGGGCTGCACGCACGCGACAATCAGCGGCTCCTGGAGGCGCTCCGCCGTTTGGTCGACAAAGGCAATAGCGTGCTGGTCGTCGAGCACGACCGCGACGCCATCAACGCCGCCGACGAGGTCGTCGACATGGGGCCCGGCGCCGGACGACACGGGGGCAACATCGTCGCTCAGGGCACGCCCGAGCAGGTGATGAACGACCCGGCCAGCGTGACGGGACCCTACCTTTCGGGGGCTCGTGGCTTGCCGGTTCCCAAGCGCCGCAAGCGCGCCGGGGACGAACACCTCACCATCGTCGGCGCCCGCGCTCACAACCTGCGCAACGTGACGGCTCACATCCCCGTCGGCCTGATCACGGCCGTCACCGGCGTGAGCGGCTCGGGCAAGAGTAGCTTGATCATCGACACTTTGCTGAGCGCCGCGCGCGCCGAGCTCTACGGCGCCACCAGCTGGGTCGGTCCGTGCGATCGCATCGATGGGCTAGAGCACATCGACAAAGTGATCAGCATCGACCAGGCACCGATCGGCCGCACGCCGCGCTCGAACCCCGCGACGTACACCGGTATCTTCACGTTCCTGCGCGAGCTGTATTCGGGCCTACCCGACGCGCGAGCGCGTGGTTACAAGCCGGGGCGTTTCTCGTTCAACGTCAAGAGCGGCCGCTGCGAGTCCTGCCAGGGAGACGGCGTGCTGCGGATCGAGATGCACTTTCTGCCGGACGTCTACGTCACCTGCGATACCTGCAGCGGCCAGCGCTACAATCGTGAAACGCTCGAGATCCGTTACCGCGGGCTGAACGTGGCCGAGGTGCTCAACCTAACCGTGGACGACGCCCACGAAGTCTTCGAGGCCATCCCGCGCATCCGGCAGCGACTGCACGCCCTGCGCGAAGTCGGCCTGGGCTACATACAGCTCGGACAGGCGGCAACGACGCTGTCGGGCGGCGAAGCACAGCGCGTGAAGCTCGCGAGCGAGCTGTCGCGCAAGGCGACGGGGCGAACGCTCTATGTGCTGGACGAACCTACTACGGGCCTCCACTTCTCGGACGTGGACCTCCTGATGCAGGCGCTGGCCGGCTTGAGGGACGCGGGCAACACCATCGTCCTCATCGAGCATAACGTCGATCTGGCGGCGTGCGCCGACTGGATCATCGACCTAGGCCCAGAAGGCGGCGAGTTCGGCGGGCAAATAGTGGTCGCCGGCACGCCCGAGGACGTCGCGGCAGATCCCGGGAGCCACACCGGGCGGTTTCTCGGCGACGCGCTGGCCGCGGCCGCCGCTCGCATCCCCGAAGAAAAGCGGCGTCACGCCGGCGCGGCGTCGCGCGCCGGCAGCACCACCTGAGAAGTCCCCTCGAAAGCCGAGAGCTCTCAGACGTTTCGAGCGGCAACGCCTGCGTCAGCCGAAGTCGCGTTCGACGCGTTCCTGCTCTTCTTTGCAGCGAATGCAGAGCGTGGTCTCGGGACGCGCTTCGAGGCGTTTGATCGAAATCGGATCCCCGCAGTCCTCGCATACGCCGAAGCTGCCGTCCTCGATGCGCTCCAGAGCTTTCTGG
>DASWGX010000240.1:0-1842 GCA_036393455.1 Polyangiaceae bacterium | reverse complement strand
TCGCGCGCGCGCTCGAGCATGCCGGGCGATAGATCGACGCCGACCGCGCTCCGCGCGAAACGGGCGATTCGCGCGAGCACGAGGCCGGTTCCGCAGCCGACCTCGAGCACGTCGCGGCCGTCCCCGTAACGAGCGACGAAGCCAGCCTCGAGCTCGTCGAGCAAGCTATGGTAGCCGTCTGGCGAGTTGTCTCCGCGCTCCGCCTCGTACCGGTCGGCGAAGGCGTCGTAATAGGCTCGATTGGCGTCCTGGGATCCGCTGGCATCCATGGGTGCTCCACAGGCGCACAGGGTGTCCCGTAGTTCGAGCTGGCGCAATCCCGGTCCGCCCTTGGGCAGGGGCGCCGTTGCTCATGGATAACCATATAGATTTACTCGGGATTCCAGGCATGCCAGGCTCCGCTGCTTGGCGCTTTTCTCGCCCGAGCCAGCGTGAAAAGCTCTTTCGAAGGGTTCGTACGTCATGGAGCACTCGAAAAGTGGCGAAGCCTCGAGCCCTCTCAGAACCGGGCGCGCGAGAGAACGCGCCCGGCCGCGAAGATACTTTGCGTTCGGCGCGCACGCCGTCCGCGCCGTCGGGGCCTCGAGCGGTGGCGTCCGAGCCTGCTCCCGCGTCGGAACCTGAGGAGCGAACGCGCGTGATGGAGCGAATCGGCGAGTACCTGGTCCGCCGCATGGTGGGCGAAGGCGGAATGGGCAAGGTCTACGAGGCCGAAGAACGCCTGAGCAAGCGCCGCGTCGCGCTCAAAGTATTGCGCGGCGAGCTCAGCCGCTCCGAAGACGGACGCCGGCTGTTCCTCAACGAGATGGCGATACTGTCCCACCTCGACCACCCGAACGTGGTGCGCTGCCTGGCGTGCACCGAAACCGACGGCCAGCTCGTCATGGTGCTCGAGTTCCTCGAGGGTAAGACACTGCGCGATGCGTTGACGGAGCACGGAGCATTCCCTTGGCCCGAAGCCGTTTCGATCGCCGTTCAGATTGCCTCGGCTCTGGACGCCGCGCACGGGCGCGAGCCCGGCGTCGTCCACCGCGATCTCAAGCCGGAAAACGTCATGATGCTGCCGGACGGCGCCATCAAGGTGATGGACTTCGGCATCGCGAAGGTGCTGGAGGTCATCAGCGGCAGCACGACACACAGCGTGGGAACGCTGCAATACATGAGCCCGGAACAGATCGACGCGAGCAGCATCGACGCGCGCACCGATCTCTACTCGCTCGGCCTCGTCCTCTACGAAATGCTGTGCGGGCGCCCGCCCTTCGAGTCCCCGTCACCGCGCGAGCTTTTGAACCTGCAATGCACGGTGCCGCCTCCGCCGTTTCGCGACGAGGTTCGCGCCGAGTTGCCGCGCGGCGTCGAGCGGCTCATCGAACGGTTGCTCGAGAAGGCGCCGGACGACAGGCCCGGCAGTGCGCGCGAGGTCCGCGAGGAGCTCGAACGCTTCGCCCCATCATCGAACTCCGCGAACACCGTCGGCCGCTCCGACGTCCGACTGCGTGCCGCGCGGCCGCCGAGCTCGGCGCTCGAAGGCCGTGGCCCCGAGCCCGCCGGTGTTCACGACACGATTCAAACCAGCGCCGAGTCCACTGCCGCCGTGAGCGCTCCAGAAGGCACACTGTCGAGTCGCCGGCCGGCGCCCGCTCACGATACGGTGGCGCTCGTCGAAAGGGTGGCGGCGCCCCGCGAGATCTCGTCGCGCTCGGCCGTCGCGATCGTGGTCGGGCTCGCGCTCCTCGCGGGTCTCGTCACGTATTGGGTGCGCGGCTCCGCGTCGGCGCCCGCTCCGCCGCGTGACACCGCCGCGGAGCCGGCACGGTGACGGCGGGTCCTCCGAAGCCGCCG
>DASWGX010000239.1:0-10114 GCA_036393455.1 Polyangiaceae bacterium | reverse complement strand
CGGTGGACTCGGGCCCTCTGCCGGTGGACTCGGGCCCTCCGACGACGGATGCCGGCACCGAGGACGCGGCCTGAATTCGCCCGGCTCACTCGCGCCAGAAGAACTTCCACGGGTTGTGCTTGAGGTCGCGCAGCATCTCTTGCACGTCGTCGTACACGGCTTCGTCCATGACGAGTGCGCCGAGCGTTCCTTCGCCGCGCCGGACGTGGCGGATCAGGGCCCGCGCTTCTTCGCTCGCGTGCTCGGTTTGGGATGCCGCGCGCTCGAGGCTCGCGGCGATGGCGCGATAGCGCGATAGCGCGGTATCGCTGCCCAGGGCTTCTGTGAGCCGGCGGGCACCGGCGGCGGCTGCACGGCTCTCCTCCAGCAACGGGCCGAGATCCTCGGAAAACACGACGGCGCCGCGCTCGAGGTGATTCATGATGCGCGTCGGCTGCGGGCCATCCACGTAACGCTCGCGCGCCGCGGCGACGGCGAGATTGGCGTTCCGGGTCAGGGCTTCCAGATTGTCGACGGTGCGGGCGAGCTTCGGTTCGTTCTGCTCCATGAAGCGCGCGGTGTGGACGAGCGTGCGGCGTAGCCCGTCGAAGGTCTGGCGGATCTCGTCTTCATGGCGCGAAACGCCGAGGTAGACACGATGCAGTAGCTCGTAGCCCTCACTGAGAAGCAGATCGAGGCGCGGCGGGCCCACGCCGCGCACGACCGCGCCGGGCGAGAGGACGGGGCGACTGGCGCTGCCGGGCTCGATCGCGAGAAACATTTCGCCCAGCATTCCCTGACTCGTGACGTAGAAGCGGGCGTCCTCACGGACGGCATTGCGATAGGGCTCCTCGATCTCGACCACGACGCGGATCAACGGTCCCGCGTCGGCGAGCTCGCCCGCCGGGTCTTCGCCGCGAAACAGGATTTCTGCGACGCGGCCCGCGCGCACGCCCGAGATACGCACCGGCGCTCCTTCGCCGAGACCTCCGGGGTTCTCGAAATCGACGAGCAGCGTCGTGGTCGGCTTCAGGCTCAGACCGCCCATCACCACGACGAAGGCCAAGAGCAGCAACATGGCCCCGAGGAGCAGTCCGCCCACGCGCAGTTCGATTGATCGCTGACCCATGTGTCCTCGCATCGCTCTACGCCCGGATCGCGCGCTCACAGAAGGGGTGGCGCCGGGGTTGGGTCCAGCGGACCTGGCGCTTGGCGTCCGGCTGGCGAGCAAGGACTGGCGAGTAAGGCCGCACCCAGGAAGTGGCGCGCCGTGTCGCGCCGGGCTAAGGGAAGCTCCGTTCATGCCGTCGCACTTCGGAGGTTGGGGCAGAATGGGGTGGTTTCTGCTGGTTTTAGCTGTGCCGGGCCTGGTTCGCTGCTCCTCGAGTGCGGAGCTCAAACCGGCCAACGATCCCCGGCAGATTGGCGTTGGGGGCCGCTGTGCACTTGATCAAACGCGGGAATTCTACTGCGACGAGCTCTTGCCCGTCGGCGCGCCGCTCTCGGCCCCGCCGCCGTATCAGACGTGCCCGGCTGCCGTGGAGCCGCCGAGCGGGGATTGGGGAGCACCGCCTTCCGGTCGTTTCGATCCGGCGTACACGAGGTTCATCCGCAGCCGCGTGCCGCCCGGCCACGCCTGCTGCTACAGCTGGTGCGCCCCGCTCGCGGTTCGCCCGGCCGACGATGCTCTGCCGTCGGGGACCTGTGAATACCGCCTAGCCCTGCCGGAAATGTACTGCGTGCTGGAGCCGGAGAGCGGCACGACGGAGCCGGCGGCTGGTCCTTGGGAGCGCTGTCCGGCGGCGCTGAAGCCCCCGGCGGGTCGCTCGTTCTCGGTGCCGGAAGCGGCGCCTCTCGACGTCACGGCGTCGAGCGAGCGGCGCGGCCAAGGTCTCGCCGAGTGCTGTTACTCTTGGTGCTCGCGCCTTCCCGAAGGGTACGAACTCGAGAAGGGCTAGGGTCGCTCAGAAACGCGGCCCGGCAGCCGCCGGCGAGAGCTACGGCTCGGCGTTGTCGATTTCGGCCAGGCGTCCCCGCACGCGCCGCATCTTCGACCAGAGCAGGACGACCACCGCGAGCAACGCCAGATTCAAGACCGCCGCAATGCCGACGATCAGTCGCAGCTGGTTCATCGATCCGCGCGTGACCGTGACGGGCCCGAAGCGCGCGAGCTCGCGATCCACGGGCCTTTTCAAAAGCGGCGCCGGGGCGCCAACGACGCTGACGGCCTCGGCGTCGAGACCGGGAACCGCGCCCGCCACCAAGCGCTGAATCTCGGTAGCGGCCAGCGGAGGAGTCGGTCCCCGGTGCCGCACCAACACCGACGCGCTCGGCGTCTTGCGTTCCCCCTCCGGCGCGAGCGCGTCCGCTGCCGGCACCGCTAGGTGGACCCGGGCCGAGACGATGCCCTCGACGGCCTGCAGCGAAGCTTCGAGCTCCCCGGCCATGCCTGCCACCCAGCGCGCGTGCTCCGCGGTGCGGCTCGGCACGAGCGAACCTTTCCCGAGCGCTTCGAGCACGCCAGGTCCGGACGAAGGAGGCAGGTTTTCCCGATCGAGCACGGCCACGGCGGCGGAGGAATCGTCGCGACCGACCGTGACCCGCCAAAGGCCTTCCGCCTCGGGGTCCGGCTCCTTCTGCGCGGCGACGCCGTTTCCCTCGAGCGACACGACGGCGCGGTTCGCCTGGCTCTCGTCGAGGCCGGCGGCGATGGGGACGGAGCACGCGGCGCACACGCCGAGCGCGATCGCGCCGAGGACACCGAGCCTCGGCATGGCGGCTAGAACGTGGTGCGAGTCACGTCGAGCTTCGGGTGACTCGGGAAGCTCAACCGGCGAACACCGCCGGCGATGCAACCTTCGATGCGAGGGTTGCGCGGAGTGGTGCGTACCGTGACGCCGACCGCGCGTCCGTTCTGGACGGCCGCGCAGATGTTGAGGCCCATCGAATCAGGCACTCCGCAGCCACCGAAGTAGGAGCCGCGATTGAGGATGGACCCGTACTGCCCGGCGGTGATGTCGGCTTGCCCGCGGGGGCCGCCCACGTTCATTTCCTCCACGTAAGCGGCGCGCGCCGATTCGCAGCTCATGCCACCGCCGAGGATCGGGTATTTCCCCGAACGCCCGACGACGCCGCGCGAGCCGCCACCTTTGCGCTTCGGTACGGCGAGGCCGGCGTCCGCTTCCACGTTGGTGAGCGTTTCTTTCTGGACGGCGATTTCGTCGCTCTTGCGCCCGCGCGCGGTCAGATACCAGAGGCCGGCCACGCAGAGCAGCGCGCCCACGAGCGCGAGCCCGAGTAGCGCCTTGCTGCGCGTGCTGCGCGACTCTTGCACGACGACGCGGTCGATCGCGTCTTTCTCGGCGCGGATGTCGCGATGGATCTTGGCTTGCTCCGCGAACGGGGCGAACTCGGGCCAGTCGCGGATGGGGCGCTCTTGACGGCTGAGCGCGTCGCGCACTCCGTCGTCCTCGCTGAATGCGTGGCTGGCAATCTGCTGCAAGAGCTCGACCGCGCTGAACGGACCGTGGTCCATCCCGTCCTTGACGACGACGTAGCGAGGCCGGCGATCGGCCTCGAGCCGCATCTTTAGCTCGGCGAGCTGCGCCGTTTTGTCGCCCCGAGCCACGGCGTGGACTACCGGGATGCGTTGACTCGGCGCAGGCGGCAGCATGGAGAGCGAAACATCCACATCCATGTTCCCCGCGTGGTCGAGGTGCGACGTGTCCGCCGGCGGAGGACGGATGCTTCCGGTTGGGCTCATGTTGTAGAGCGCTTGGGCCAGCGCCCCGAGATCGTCGGGGCGGTGGGCCGGATCGGCTATCAGAGCTTTGGCGAGAATGACTTCGAGCTCGGGCGGCAGACCGGTCACCGCGTCCGAGGGACGTCGCATGCCGGGCCCCACCGATTCGCCGGTCACGAGCTCGTAGAGCATGGCGCCGATCGCATAAACCGATGCTCGCGCGTCGCCGGCGTGGCCGGTTCTGAGCTCCGGCGCCAGACACGCGAGGTCGCGCGGAGCCGTCGGAGGGATCGACGCGAATTGCGGCGCCAAGTGATAGAATCCGTACTCGTCTTCGACGACGCTCGACGGATGCACGAAGAGGCGCCGGCCCGCGGCGTGAAGGGACACGAGCTCGGTGCACAGCGGGACGACGACGCCCACGGCCTGTCCTAGGTTCAAGATGGAGCCGCGCGCACGCAGCTGCTCGAGCCGCACACGCAACGTGCCCGCCTGAGTGGGCTGTGCATGAATGCGCGGAAACACGGGTTGTGCGGTAGTCATTCGGACGCGGATTCTAGCAAATACCGCCGGCGCCGGTGCCGATCAGGGAAGTCGCGGAAACGCGGCGGCGGCGAGCACGCTAGCTGACTCGCGACCGGACGTCACGTCGGATCCGGCCCTCGGCCTGATTAGCCCCCGCGGAAGCGGCCGGAGGGCGGGGGCCTCCTCCCCGAGGCGCTGAGGTAGCACGCCAATGCGACGTGACGGCCATCGACTGCGGAGGTGGCCATGACGCAGAATTAGGCTCGTTGCGGCTTGTCGATGGCGCGTGGTAGCGTCCGGCTCCGCATGGATCCTCGGCAGATGGAGACGCTGGTCCAGCGTCTCGTCCATAACCCGCACGACCAGGAAGCCATCGACAAGGCGCACCATCAGGGTCAGAGCGACCCGCGGTCCTACGCCATGTTGCTCGAGAAGGTGGGGGGGGCCACCGCAGACGGCGCCTATGCTTGCCACTGGTTGACAGAAGCGGCCAACGTCTGGTCGACGACGCTCGGCGACGCGCATCGTGCCGCGCGGGCCTTGATGCTCGCTATCGATCGCGACCCGACGCAGCCGACGCCGGCGGAGCGTTTGGCGGATCTGTATCGGGAGAAGGGCGATACCAAGGCGCTCGTGGCGTTGCTCGAGCGCCGCGTGCGCGCGCTCACTCCGCTCGCGCCGCAAAACAGCCAGCTTTATCCGCAGCTTGGGGCGATCCACGAAGAGCTCGGCAGGCTTTGGTCCGAACCGCCGCTCGCGCAGGCGAAGAAGGCGGCCGAGAACTACCGCCGGGCCGTGGAGTACGACCCCACCAACCTCTACGCCACCTATGGCTTGCGGGAGCTACTGAAGGCGGCGGGTCAGTGGAGCGAAGCGGTGCCGCTGTTCGAGGCTGAGCAGCGGCTGATTGCCGATCCAGAGCGACAAGTTGCATTGTTTCAGGACGAAGCCGACGTGCGGCGGAATGCGGGCGATCTGAACGGCGCCACCCACGCGTTGCGCCAGGCGCGGGCGATCGAAGGCGGTCAGGACCCGACCCTGAAACAATTGCTGGCGACCAGCGTCTTGGATCGCGTTCAAGCGAGCGAGAACGTGGCCGCAGCCGAACGCCGGGAAGGGGCGGAGCTTTTCATCGAGCTCGCTGAAGAGTACCCCGGCGAGCACGGGTATTCGTATTCGTCGTGCGCGCTCGAGCTCGAGCCCGGTCACGACCGCGCCGTGCAACTCGTCATGTACTACGGCGAGCAACTGGGGCGCTCGGCGGAAGCGGCGCCGCGCGCCGCCGAGTACCTCAAGCACAATCCGCAGGGCGCACTTTTCGCCGAGGCGCGCGCCCTGGTGACGCGTATGATGGAAGCTGGGGGCGACGAGTCGATGTTGGAAGCGCTGGCGCCGCCCCCCGGCGCCGAAGACTCCGAGCGTGTTGCGGCGCTGCTCGAAATGGCCCAGGCGCTGGCGCGCAAAGCCAAGAAGGGGGAAGCGGCTCAGCGCTACAAGGAAGTCGTCGCGCTCGATCCCGGTCATCCCGACGCGGTCGGCTTTCTCGAAGGGTACCTCAGGCAGACGCGTAAATTCGCCGATCTTCGCGAGCTTCTGCTCAACGCGAGCCGCGCGTCCACCGCCGACGAGGAGCAGCGCAAGCGCTGGTTGAAGGAAGCCGCGACGCTGTCCGAGGGGCAGCTGCGCGACGTGGACGGCGCCGTCTCCGCGCTGGAGGGTGTCGTCACCATCGATCCCGAGGACGAGGAAGCAACCGGGCAGCTTCGCCGCTTGCTCGAGCGCGCTCAGCGTTGGGATCAGCTGGCCGCGCTGTTGCAGCGGCAGGCCGAGCAGATCGCGGACACCGAGGCGCGGCTCACGCTCGAAAAGCAAGTCGCCAAGATTCACGAACAGCGGCGCAAGGATCCGGTCGCGACCGGCGACGCTTGGGCGCGCATCGCCGCGCTGACTCCCGACGACGAAGCGGCGATCGCCACCGCCGTACGGGCTTACGAAAAAGGGAATCGTCCCGATCTTGCGGCGCAGGTCATTGCGGACAACGTCGGGTCCGTGGGCGACGAAGACACCAGGGCCGCCCTCTACCGGGAACTCGGCCAGCTCAGGGAAGCCGCCGGCGACGCGGCGGGCGCGGGTGACGCGTTCTCGGAAGCCGCGAGCTTGAGCCAGCTGGTGGAAGACTGGGAAGCGGGGGAGCGGTGCTTTGCGGCCGCATCGGCCTGGGAGCAGGCTGCGTCCGCGGCCGACGAAGCGGGGCGCTTGTCGGAAGGCGAGCGCGACAAAGCCGAGGCCCTGTCTCGGGTCGCCGACTACCTGGCTCGCGCCGGCGACGCGGCGGGTGCCCTTTCACGCCTCGAGCAGGCGACGGACCTCGACCCGGTGAACGAAGAGCTCGCGCAACGTCTCGAAGAGTGTTACCTCGCGAGCGAGCAGCCAGGAGAGCTCGCCGCGTTCTTGTTGCGGCGCGCCGACAAGCTGTCGAAAAAGGAGCAGCGAATTGCGCTCCGCAAGCGCGCGGCCAAGCTCCAGCGCGAAACTCTCGCCGACGCGGACGCGAGCCGGCTCAGTCTGACCGCGCTGCTCGAGGACGGCGACGACGCCGAGGCGCTGGGTCTTTTGGCCGACGACGCTGCCGAGCTCGAGGATCACCAGGCGGCCCTGGAATACCTCGACCGCCTCGCGAAGGTGATCGACGACCCGGGCGAACGCGCCAAGGTGCGCGCGCGTGCGGCGGCGATCGCCGCCGAAGGGCTCGAGCAAACGAGCGAAGCCATCGAGCGCTACCGCGACATCCTGGTCGAGCTCGGCAAGGACGACCCCGACATCCTGCGCAAGATCGGCGATCTGTGCGAGAAGGACGGCGATATCGCGGGCGCCACGGAGGCGCTCGAACGGCTGCTCGCCGCCAGCGACGACGACGCGGTCAAGCTCGAGGTCGCCGGGCGGCTCGCGGACATGTACGAGGGGGAGCTCGACGACCCGAAGCGCGCCGTCACCGCGCTCCGCACCGTGCGAAAGCTGGACCCCGAGGACTTCGACGCGCTGGCGCGCCTGTGTGAGCTCAGTGAAAAGGTAGAGGATTGGGAGGCGTTCGTCGAATACCAGGGTGCCCTGGTCGAGATAGAGGGCGACGAGAACGAAATCAGCCGCATGACGCGGAGGATGGCGGAAGTCTATTCGGAAAAACTCGACAAGGGCGACGAAGCCCTGGCGGCGTTGATGCAAATCGCCGATCGCGGCGACGAGGCGTGTCGCGAGGAATACATCACGCTCGGAGACAAGCTCGGCTGGAAGGGCGTCGTCGCCCAGAAACTGGTCGAGTGGTACATCGAGGCGCCCGTCAGCCCACGCCGCAACGAGGCGCTGCGCGGCGCGTTCGATCGCTTCATCGCCGTCGGGCGCGACGCCGACGCGGCCAACGTCGCCAAGGAGCTGGTTCGTACCAAGGGCGCCGACGCGGAGCTCGCCGAG
Organism: Polyangiaceae bacterium; assembly: GCA_036393455.1. GTDB lineage: Bacteria > Myxococcota_A > Polyangia > Polyangiales > Polyangiaceae > DASWGX01. Next base: position 2,400 of record DASWGX010000239.1, on the reverse strand, counting down.
CGGCTCGAAGCCATTGCCGTGAAGCTCAAGGACCTGGACGCGCTCGGCATCGCCCACGATCTCCAAGTGGTCGATTTGAGCGGAATCGCGCGCGCCGAGGAGATGGTCCGGCAGGCCGAGGTCATGGTGGAGGCTTCGGTCGATTCTCTCGAAGCGATTCAACGCGGCGAGCAGGCGCTCACGAGCGTGTCTCCCGACGAAGTCGAGCCGCTGCTGCAGCGGCTGGCGAAGCTGGCGGCAGAACCCGCGCAAGTAACGGATCTTTATGAGCGACAAGTGACGCGCTGCAAGGCGCCGGCGGATCGCTTGCGCGCGCTCGGACGGGCGGCGCAAGTCGCGGCCGAAAACTCTGCGCTCGACCGAGCGCGGCGCTTCTTCGACATCGCGCTAGGCGGTGGAGTCCAGGAAGAAACGCTCGGCGTGCTCGAAGACATGGCACGCGAGACCGATCTGAATGCCGGCGGTCCCGAGCTGCGGCGCACGCTCGCCGAAGCCATGGCGGCCGGCGGCCAAGGCTCGCGCGACGGTGGCCGCACGCGGAGTTTTTTGCTCGGCCGCGCCGCGGAGCTCGTATTCCAGGAGCTCAAGGACGTCGATCGTGCTTTCGGGTGGCTCGCGGAATCGCTCGTTGCGCACGTGGACGACGACCGGCTCGAAGCGCTCGAACGGTTGGCGACGGAGGTCGACGATTTGAAGCGAGCAGAGAGCGTGCTGAGCCGCGCCCTGGAAGAAGTCTTCGACGGTCCGCTCGTGCGCAAACTGCTCGATCGGCGAGCGTCCCTCCGCGAGGGGCTCCTCAGAAACCTTTCCGGAGCAGCCGACGACCTCAAGCGCCTGCACGATCTGTCCCCCTCCGACTCCGGCGTGATGGAGCGGCTGAGCGAGCTTTACACCAGGCTCGAGGACTATCGGGGGATGGTTCAGCTCTACGAAGATCAGATTCTACGCGGCAAAGAGCCGGCCGCGCGCGCGGAGCTGGCGCGCAAGGTGGCGCGACTCTGGGAGGAAAAGCTCGACGATCCGCGCGAGGCAGCCGACGCGTGGCGCCGCGTGCTCAGGATGAAACAAGGCGACCCGGAGGCGACCGAAGGCCTCGAGCGGTCCAAAGCGAACATGCTCAAGCGGCCCAAGCCCGTCGAACCGGAGCCGGAACCGACGGAGCGACCTTCAGAAGCGAAGTCGGCGCGCAGAGTCGAGCTTCCGGAACCACCCGCCGCCGAGGAGTCGCCGGCGGGCGACGAGACCTCCGTGGAAGGGGCGTCGAAGTTCGACGAGGCAGCGGACGAGCGGGCGGGCGGCTCGGAGGGAGCCGGCGCCCCGGGCACAAGCAGCGAGGGCGCTGCGGCTCGTGGGGAGCACCGCCTGAGCCCGCCGGCGAAAAAGGGCAAAAAGAAGAAAAAGTCGACGCCGCCGCCCGACGATATCGAGGTCCCGATCGAAGCGCCGGTGGGCGTCGGCGAGGCGGCCATTCGCGCCGAAACCCGCGCTTATGACACCGGACCCAAGGGGGATGAAGAGGGAGAGGGGAAGCCCCCGGGCGCGGCAGCCGCCGAAGAGCCCGGAGGAGTGCCGCTCGGCACGGACGAGACGCCGCCCGCGCCGCCGGCCGCGCCTGGACCGGATACCGATCGCTCGCCGCCGCATAGCGAAGAAGCCGTGGTGCCTATCGAGCCCATGGAAGTGGAGATTCCCGTCGACATCGCGGTGAGGGCACCCCCACCGCCGCCCATGCGTCAGAGCCGTCCGCCGCCGCTGCCGGGACAGCGCTCGGCTCCAAGCGACGCGCATGCCGCCGGGCGTCCGCCACCGCCCGGCGGGCGCGTTTCGCGCCGGCCCCCACCGCCGCCGCCCGGCCGAATCTCGGGTACTCCGCCGCCGCCCATGCCGCCACCGCAGGTTCGGGTGAGCCCGGCTCCGCGGAACCACGGTTCGATGGGCGTCAACGAAGACGTGACCGAGGTGCGGCCGCCGCCGGGTATCAAAGGCAAAGGGGACGACGAGCCGCTAAACGTCGACGACGACGAGCTACTCGACTGAAGGGCCCGCTCGAGCAGGGTTGAGCCAGAGGGCGTCGTCGCCCAGCCGAGCCGGTGCGCCCAGCGGGAGCGGCGCATTGTCGAGGCCGTGTCCGACGGGTAAGCCCGCGTAGACCGGGACGCCGGTGCGGAGCAAACGCTCGTGCAGCACGTCGTAGACGTCGACGCCGTGCTGTCCCGCAGAGCAATCGGTGAACGTCCCGACGACCAGGCCTGACACCTGATCGAACGCGCCGGACTGCACTAGCGCCGTAACCATGCGATCGACGCGATAACTGGCTTCCCCGACGTCCTCCAGGAACACGATGGCGCCTGTCGGAAACGTCAAGCGGCCGCTCGCTGCCGCTGCGAAGAGGAGCGTCAA
>DASWGX010000238.1:0-6244 GCA_036393455.1 Polyangiaceae bacterium | reverse complement strand
AGCGGTGCGGTGCGCGGCGTGCTCTTGCTGCGCGCACAAGCCGAGAGCGCGCTTTCTCCGGCCGAAGAAGCGGACCGGTTGGTCTCCTGGTTCGTGCACGGCGCCGGCGAAGCGCGACCTCACGACGGCGAGCGCAAACGCGGAGGCGCTCGATGACGGTCGCGCAGTCTTCCACGCCGGGCAACGGCTCGAACGCGGGCGGTCGCCGCGTGTGGGTCATCGTGGGCGTCGCGTCCGCGTTGCTCATGGCGCTCACCGCGGCGCTTCAATTGGGCTGGCTCGCCGCCGCCGAGCCCGAGGCGGCGGCGGCGAAAGGGCCTCAGAGCATCCCAGTTCGCGTGGCCGTGGCGGCGCGGTCGTCGCTGACGTTGAGAGCTCGTTACGTCGGAGAGCTCGACGCCGACGCGGCCGAGCTCTCGTCCCAGGTGACGGGAAAGCTGGAAGCGGTGACCGTCGACATCGGCGACTCGTTCGAACAAGGAAAGCTCTTGGCGCGGATCGACAGCGCGCAAGCCGAGAAGCAGGTGGCCGAGGCGCGAGCGCAGGTACGCGCGGCGGAGGCAGCCAAGAGCCGCGTCGCGGCCCAGCGTAGCGCCGCGACGGTCGAGCTCGAGCGCGGAGAACGCCTGCTCGCCGGTCAATTGATCGCGGCGCAAGAGGTGGACGCGCGCCGTTCCGAGCTCGCCGTGCTCGACGCGGAAGCGGAAGCCGCGGACGCACAGGCCGCGCAAACGCGGGCCCGCGTGGCGGTGCTCCAGGAACAGCTGCGGCAAGCGCGGCTCGTGGCGCCCTTCGACGGCGCCGTCTCCCAGCGGCACTTGAACCCCGGCGCGCTCGTGCAACCGGGCAGCATGATCCTGCGGCTCGTCCGTGCCGGCCCTTCGAGAGTGCGGTTTCGCGTGGCCGAGCGCGACCTCGGTCGCATCCACATGGGCGCCGCCTTCGAGCTTACGACTCAAGCGACCGGCCCTCGCCGCTTTTCCGGCAAGATCACCGGCATCGCCGCGGAAATCTCGCACGAGGATCGCTCCGCCCTGGTGCTGGGCGTGCTCGACGCGGAGTCCGAAGCGCTGCGATCAGGTATGTACGCCGAGGTCGAGCTCGCCCTGGGCGCGCTCGAGAATGCCGTCGTCGTGCCGAGCGCCGCCGTCGTGGAGCGGCACTCGGCGCAGCGAACGCGCCAGGGGCTGTACGTCGCAGAAAATGGCAAGGCGCGGTTCGTCGTCGTGAAGGTGCTCGGGCAAGCCGACGATCTGACCGCGGTAGAAGGCATCCAGACCGGCGCTCGCGTCGTGACGCTGGGTCACGAAGGGCTGAAAGACGGCGCGGAGGTGCGCGTCGACGCACCGAGAGACCAATGATCGGCCTCATCCGCAACGCCGCCACGCGGCCCATCGGCGTCAGCATCATCTACGTCGCCGTCGTCGTGTTCGGTGCCGTGGCGCTCAGGTACTTGGCCGTCGACCTGTACCCGGAGATCGACGTTCCAAGGATTTCCATCACCACTCCCTACGAAGGCGTCGCGCCCGAGGAGATCGAAACGCTCATCACGCGGCCCATCGAGCAGGCCACGTCTACCATCGAAGGCGTCGATCGCATCGAGGCCGTTTCGGCGGAGGGTCTGAGCCGCGTTCAATTACAGTTTCGCTGGGGAACCGAGCTCCAGCAGGCGCTCGACGACGTGCGCGTGGCCATCGACCGCGTGCGCGCTCGCTTGCCCGAAGAGGCGGAACCGCCAACGGTGTTCAAGTTCGATCTGGCGTCGATCCCGGTGGCGTTCCTCGGCGCCGCCGGCGGCGGCGATCAGCGACGGCTCAAGTACCTGGCGGAGGAGGACTTGAGCCGCGCGCTCGAACGCGTCCCGGGCGTCGCTTCGGTCGACGTGAACGGCGGTTACGATCGTGAGATCCGCGTCTCGCTCGACGTCGAACGCTTGAGCGCCTACGGCGTCACGGCCGAGCGGGTGGCCGCGGCGCTGGCACGCGAAAACCGCACCGTTTCGGCGGGCGACATGCGCGACGCGGGGCGGCAAGTCGTGATCCGCACCGCGGGCGAGTTCACGTCGCTCGAGCAGATCCAGTCCGTCGTCGTCGCGACCCACGACCAAAGGCCGATTCACGTCCGCGACCTGGGCGCGGTCCTCGACACGATCCGCCGCGTGCGCAGCGAGCTCTGGATCGACGGCAGCCCCGGGATCCGCCTTAGAGTTTACAAACAATCGGGCGCGAACACGGTGGAGGTGGCTCGCGAGCTCCGGCGCGAAATCGAGAACATCAATCGCGAGTACCGCGGCCGCGCCCAGCTCTCCATGTTGTGGGACGGTTCCGACTTCATCCGGGCGGCGGTCTCCAACGTCCAGTCGAGCGCCATGATGGGCGCCGTGCTCGCGGCCCTGGTACTGTTCTTCTTCTTGCGCAGCGCCCGGGCCACGCTGGCGATAGCAACCGCCATCCCGACGAGCGTCATGGCCACGTTCGGGTTGATGCACTTCACCGGCATGACGCTCAACGTCATCTCCTTCGGCGGGCTCGCGCTCGGCATCGGCATGCTGGTCGACGCCGCCATAGTCATCCTGGAGAACATCCATCACGAACGCGCGTCGGGCCGCGGCGCGCTCGAGGCCGCCGTCGAGGGAGCGCGCCAGGTGGGGCCGGCGGTGATCGCGGGCACGCTGACGACGATGGCGGTGTTCGTACCGGTCGTTTTCATGGGCGACTTCGCCGGCATTTTCTTCCGCGAAATGGCGCTGGTCGTCACGTTCGCGCTCGGCTGCTCGCTCGCTGTCTCTCTCACGTTGATCCCGATGCTTTCAGCGCGCCTGCTCAAGACCGAGCCTGGAGCGGCGCGGTCCACTGGCGTCGCGAGGCGGGCGGAACGGCTGCTCGAGCGCCTGGACGGCGCCTACGAGCGACTGCTGCGCGGGGCGCTCCGCGCGCCGTGGGCGGTCGTGTTCGGAGCCGTCGTGCTGCTCGGAGCGAGCATTGCGTTCGCGACGCGTATCGGCACCGAGCTGATGCCTCAGGCCGACGAGGGTCGCATCGACGTCGACATGGAGCTCCCGGTCGGCACGCCGCTAGAAACGACGAGCAGCGTGATTCAGAAGGTCGAGCACCGCGTTCGCGACTCGCTCAGGCCGGGTGAGCTCGACCACATCGTCACTTCGGCAGGACCCGAAGCGTGGTGGCGACCGACCGGCAGCAACGAAGGCGAGGTCGACGTAACCCTGGCTCCGGTGGCCGGCCGAGATCGCTCGGTCGACGAGGCCGTCGTCGCGATTCAGGACGCCGTGTCCGACATTCCGGGAGCCAAGTTCCAGATTCGCCCCGTCAGCAGCGACATTTTGACGCGCATCCTGCGACGCGGCAACGATCGCATCAGCGTCGAAGTTCGCGGCCACGATCTCGGCGCGGCCGACGAGCTCGCCGAACGCGTCGTCGCCATCGTCGGGAACACGCCCGGAGTCACCTTCGCCCGTCCTGATCGCGAGCTCGGCCAGCTCGAACGCGTGATCGAAGTCAACCGAACCCGCGCCGCCGAGCTCGGTCTCGGCAGCGCCGAGATCGCCGAAACCGTCGAGCACTACGTGGCCGGGCGCGTTTCCACGCATTTTCGCGAACGCGGGGATGAATTCGACATCCGCGTTCAGCTCGAGGAGTCGGAGCGCGAACGGCTCGATCAGCTCGGCGCGCTGCCCATCGTAACCGCCTCGGGCGAGCAAGTGCCGCTGAGCTCTCTCGTCACCGTGCGTGAACGGCGCGGACCGTCGTCCATCTCGAGAGTCGACCAGGAGCGGACCCTGCGAATCAACGCTGGCACGGGCAGCCGGCCGCTCGGCGAAATCGCAGCCGACCTCGAGCAACGCCTTGCAGGGCTTTCCGTACCCGCCGGCTTCAGCATCGCCGTGACGGGCGAGGTCGCCGAGCAGCAAGACACCTTTCTCAGCATGCTGCTCGGGATTCTGCTCGCCGCCTTCCTGGTGTTCGCCGTCATGGCGGTGCAGTTCGAATCGCTGCGTCATCCGCTCGTGATCATGGCGTCCGTGCCGTTCGCGCTCGTCGGCGTCGTAGGCGCCCTGGTCGTCACGGACACCACCCTCAACATGAACTCCGCCCTCGGGGCCATCGTGCTCGTCGGCATCGTCGTCAACAACGCCATCGTCCTGGTCGACTACACGAACCTTCTGCGCCGCGAGCGCGGCGCGTCTCTCCTCACCGCCGTCGTCGAAGCCGGCAGACGGCGCCTGCGACCCATTCTGATGACGACCCTGACCACGGCGCTCGCCCTCCTGCCGCTCGCGCTGGGCGTGGGCGAAGGCAGCGAGATCCAGGCGCCTCTCGCGCGCGTGGTCGTGGGGGGCTTGCTCACCTCCACCGCCGTCACGTTGCTGCTGGTTCCGTCGCTCTACCTCGTCGCCGAGCGCCGCGAGCAAAAGGTCGTCGGGGACGCGCGGGCGCTCGTCGGCGCACCGGAGGGAGCCGCCGCGGAATAGAGTCTTCGCCCCCGCGACCCGGGCCGCGCGCATTTCCGCGAGCGGCCGCCGCATGACCGTGCTGCGCGGGCCGCACTCAGGCGGGCGGCGGGTATTCGTCGTAGCGCGGCAGGTCGTCCGCGGCGGAATACCACGGCGCCTTCGACGCAAAAAAGATGTGGCAAGCCGGGCGCAACGGTACGTCGTCGTCGAGCGCGCCCATGGGGACGACGCCGAGACTGCGGCCCGCGTCGATGCGCGGCACCGGGGAACCGCAACGACGGCAGAAGCAGTGCATGAAATACCGTGCCTTGGGAACCTTGTACGAAGCGATCAGCTCCTGACCTCGCGTGAAGCGAACTGCGTCGGCCGCGGCGAGCAGGTTGGATGCGTGCGCGGCAGAGCGACCCTTGCGGCAGCGCGTACAATGGCAGTAGCGGGCGCCGATGAGCTTTCCGTCCACGACGAACGTCACGGCGCCGCATAGGCAGCTGCCGCGGATGGACCCCTCGGGGTCGAGCGGGGAGCGAGTGGGGAGCGACACCGCTTCGACTCCGGGCGGGTAAGCGTCGAAGCGAGGTAGATCGCCGGACAGCGCGAACCAGGGCGCCTTGGAAGCGACGAAGTGGTGCGCTTCGGGTCGAACACCCGGGTCAGCGTCGAAGTTGCCGGCGGGAACCACGACACCGCCGTGCCGCGGCGCTTCCGGAACGGCGGAGCCGCAGCGACCGCAGAAGCGTCGCTCTCCGCCCCCCTCGGTTCGGTGGGCGACGATGAGTGACTCGCCAGTGAGAGAAAAGGACGCCCGCTCGGCAACCACGGTGGTGGCGAACGGCGTTCCGTGAAACTTCCGGCAGCGCGAGCAGTAACAGTGGGTCATGTGCTCGAAGGAGTCGGACCGCCAGGTGACGCCTGCACAGAGACAGGTTGCTTTCGCCATGGTGCAGATGGTGCAGATGGTGCGGAGCCCGGTAGACGGGTCAGTCGTCGTCTTCGTGGCGAACGAGCGTCGGCGTCGTATCGACGAGCGCCGTCCATTCCTCCGCCTGCTCGACGTCCCGGTGCGGCCCCGCATGGCCCGAGGTCAGACTGCAAGAGAGAACGAGACGGCGACGGGCAACGTTGGTAGCGGTGTCGGTCACCGTCTTGGTCACGATGAGCGTGGCCCGCGCGGGACAGTCGGCCATGGGGCGTACGTTGCCGAAGCGCGCAGGCGGACTCAAGCCGAGAGTGAAGCTCCTTCTCGGCGCCGGCCTTTTCTGCGAAGCCAAGCGTTGTCATGGCGCCATCCCGTCTCGCCGCGCCATCGGTCCTCGTTGCCTTTTTCGTCTGGGCTCCGGCTCCGTTTATCGAGCGCCGCGCTGCGGCTGCCCGTGACGCGCGCGGGCCGCGGCACCACGCGTCACGGGCCGCGAACGGCGCGCCCGTGTCTCCTCGCGGCGCTCGTACGCCGCGCGGCTCAGGCGCGCACGAGTGATTTCGTGGCTGTGCGAGCCCGAAGTCGGTGCTCGACGCCTTGACGATGGTCATGCCCGCCCGGAGGTTTTCGAAGTCTTGCGAGGTAACGTCAGTGTCCGCAACCGAGCACGAGCGCGCCGGCACCGAGGCCGAGTCTCAAGACGGCTTTCCGTGGAATGCCGTGCACGTGCCCTTCCTCTTGCGACGTCGGTGCTCTGCGAGCGCGTTTAGACGGCGTCTTTCGGCAGCGCCGCCAAGAGCTCGCGCACGCGCGGCCAGCGCCGCTCGATCATCGTGAGGTGGACGGGCAAGAGCGAC
>DASWGX010000237.1:0-3003 GCA_036393455.1 Polyangiaceae bacterium | reverse complement strand
TCATCCTGGGCACCGGCGGCGGAGCACGGACGCGCCACGTCTTTTCCATCGGGCTCGACCTCGGCTTGCCGACGGGGGTTTTGGCGCAGCTCTCGGCCGCGGACGCGCTCGGCAACGCGCACATCCTGGGCACACTGCTCGCTCCGCACGGAGTCGTCGCCATTCCGCCGGAAATGTTCGGGCACCTCTTGCCGCTGTTCATTCGGGCCGTGCCGGGCGTCATTTACAACGGTGTTCCGCCCTACTCGCTCTGGGAGCACCCTCCCGGCGTGGGGCGCATTCCGCCGCATCGCACCGACGCCGGGTGTTTTCTCCTGGGCGAATGCTTCGGCTGCAAGTCGCTCACGCTGGTGAAGGACGTCGACGGCGTTTTCGAGCAGGATCCGAAGGAAAACCCGAGAGCGGCGTTCATCGGCGAAATTTCCGCGAAGGAGCTCGAGCGGCGAGCGCTTGCGTCGCTTCCGTTCGATCGCGTGCTCTTGAAGCTGCTGAGCACGGCGCGCCTGCTCAAGAGGTTTCAGGTCGTCAACGGCCGCAAGCCTGGCCTCCTGGAACGGGCTCTGCAGGGGGAGCACGTGGGCACGCTGGTCTACGCCGACATCTGAGCATGGACGAGCCCAGTCGGCCGGCGGTCGCGATTACCTCCGTTCGCAAGGTCTTTGCCGACGGCACCGTCGCGCTCGATGACGTCGATGTCGCCGTCGAGCGCGGGACCGTCACGGCGATCGTCGGCGACAACGGATCGGGAAAGACGACGCTGCTGAGACTCTGCGCGGGGCTGCTCGAACCGAGCGCGGGCTCCGTTCGGGTGCTCGGGTTCGATCCGGCGGCTGCCCGGCCCCGTGAGCGCGCGCGCATCGGCTACGTCTCTCAGGCGCCGCAGCTGGACCCGCAGATGACCGGCGCCGAGACGCTGGCATTGTTCGCGGCGCTCTACGGCGTAGGCGGCGACGGGGATCGGTTGAAAGCGCTCGCCCGAAAGCTCGGGCTCGACGAGCACTGGCGGCGCTCCGTGAAAAGCTATTCGGGCGGGCTGCGACAGCGTCTGCACCTCGCCGTCGGCATGGTGCACGAGCCCGAGCTCTGGCTTCTCGACGAGCCGTCGAGCGCGCTCGACCCGGCCGGGCGCGAGCTCGTCTGGAGTCTGATGCGAACAGAGGCCGAGCGCGGCAAGACGGTGGTGGCCGTGACCCACGATCTTCGCGCCGTGGCCGCGAGCGCCGACGTCGTCGCGCTGCTCTATGGCGGCAAGCTGCTGGTCAAGAGCTCGCCGGCGGAGATCGTGGCGGCCCATGCCGGCTGGACGTTGCGCCTGGAGCTCGCTGCGCGCGACGAGGCGACCGCGCTCGGCACCGCACTCATGGTGGCCGGCGTGCAGGGCGCTTCGGCGCGCGAGCGAGAGGTTTCGCTCGACCTCGGTCGCGTTTCAGCCGCGGAGGCGCGGGCCGTACAAAGGAGCGCGCTCGACGTTGCGGAGCGCCAGAGTGTCGCGGTGAACGCGCTTCGATTGGAACCTCCGGATCTAGACGGCGCTTACTTCAATCTGACGGGGCACGCGCTGAGCCGCACGAAGCCCGCCGCGGCAGCGGGCCGCGGGCGGGGCCGCGGGGGGCGTGCGCGGGACGATTCTGCGCCGTGAAGCGCCGGCGCGTCAGCGTGATCCTTGCGGTGTGTCGCCGCACGTGGCTTCGGACCGCGCGGCGTCCGGTAACGCTGACGTTTTCCCTGCTTCAGCCGGTGATGTGGATCCTGTTCTTCGGCTTTCTGTTCCATCGCTACGACGTCGCGCGCTCGCTCGGAACGGGCCGCTATCTGGACTTCCTCGTGCCCGGCGTGTGCGCGATGACGGTCCTTTTCGGCGCGTCCCAGGCGGGCGTCGGCTTGATTCGAGACATCGAGAGCGGCTTCCTCGAACGCATGCTTTCAACGCCGGCGGACGCGTCGCTCGTTCTCATCGGAAAATTGCTCGCCGACGTGCTTCGCTTGCTGGGCCAGGCCTTCCTGCTGCTGCTGCTTGGCCGGCTGCTCGGGGCCGCGGTTTCGCTTTCCGTACCGGCGCTGGCCGCCGTCGCCTGCGCGCTTGGCCTGTTCGGCTTCGGCTTTTGCAGCCTTTCGTGCGTGGTCGCGCTCCTGACCCGCGCGCAGGAGCGCATGGCTACCTTCGTGCACTTGGTCAACATGCCGCTCTTGTTCACGAGCTCGGCGCTGGTGCCGGTCCGAGACATGCCGGACTGGCTCCGCGCCGTGGCCGCCGCGAATCCCCTGTCGGCCGCAGTCGACACTTGCCGCTCGGCGCTGCTCCTCGGTGATTACGCGGGACTTGGTTCGGCTCTCGGCTTTCTCTCCATCGCGGCGATCGGGGCGTTCGTGCTTGCTGTCGTCAGCATGAGAAATTTCCGAGCGAACGGCTGAACAAACAGGGCGCTCTCACTGGAATTCACCTCTGAGGGCGGGGACAAATTGCCACTCTGAAGCGATGCTCAGTTCGTACTCTCCGGCGAAAGCAGAAGACAATTCGTATTGTGCACGCAACGGCGAGCATAAAGTAGTCGTGTTTCGCTCCGCTGAGAGTGCAAGAACATTGCATATAATCAAGGGAACAGAGGGCAAGGGAACAGAGGGCGGAGCAGGTGCTACCTAATTGAAACGACGCCCGTCGCAATTGTTACAAAAGGGGTTGCGCTTTCGAGCGGGCTGTTGCAGCCTCGCGCTTGGGTAAAGGTGCGTACGTCTGGCCTTCGCGGGCTGGAAGGGAGTGAGTCATGATGCAGCTCTTTCAGGGCATGGAGACGATCGATCGTCAATCGTCGTCGCGTCAGTCGTCGTCGCGTCAGGCTGCCGACCAGGTTTCTGACCAGGCTTCGCGCGAGACGGAGGCTCCGCGGGAAGCGAGTGAACCGAGTTCGCGGCGCGTCCTGAAGAAAGTCGCGTGGTTTCTGCTCGCGATCGCGGTTTTTGCCGTCGGTGCCGCGGGCGCGCAGCACGCGCTGGCGCTCTACCTTC
>DASWGX010000236.1:0-4011 GCA_036393455.1 Polyangiaceae bacterium | reverse complement strand
GCTTTCGCTTTTCGTCCACGGGAGCACCCAGAAGGCCACTGCCGCGCCGAACGCGGCCCCGAGCAAAGCCATGCCGATTTGCCGCAGCGTCATGCGCAGACGGCCAGGAGCCCGCGCTGCGCCCGCCACGAGGTTCCTCGGGACCCCTGACAGCAAGTCGCGATCCGTGTCCGGCAGAAGCCTCGCCACGTTCGGGTTCTGCTGGAGCAGAGCTCTGCGGCGCTGCCGCGCCTCTTCGGTGTAGAGGTTCTCGTCCGCGATCGCGCAGTCGCCCAGCATGTCGCCCGCGTTCTGGTAGCGATCTTTCGGCTCGAGCTGCATCGCCTTGCGCACGATCGCTCGAACGTCCCTCGGGACCCAGCCCGCGACCCGCTCGAGCGGATCGGGGCCGGCCTTGTGGAGCGAGAGCACCTCGGCCAGCGTCATGCCCGGCGCAGCGATGAATGCCGGCCGCCCGGAGAGCATTTCGTACAGCACCGCGCCGGCCGCGTACACGTCGCTCCGCGCGTCCGGGCGCTGGAGCCGGGGCGTCCTCAGCAGCCCTGCGCCCATGGGCGCTCCCGGCATCGCTTGCTCGGGCGCCATGTATCCCGCGGTTCCGGCGACCTTCTGCGAGTCCGTTCCTTGGTGGCTGAGCAGCCGCGCGGTGCCGAAATCGCCCACCAGGGGACGCGCCCCGTCGAGCAGGATGTTTTCGGGCTTGATGTCTCGATGGATCACGCCCGTCTGATGCGCCGCGGCCAGGGCGTCGAGCACCGCCATCGCGAGAGACAAGGCCCGGTGGACGTCGAAGACTTCATCGTCTTCGAGCTCGTCACGCAGCGTCCGGCCCTCCTCGATGAATTGCATGGCGAACCAAATCCGGTCGCCGAGCATTCCGACGTCGTATACCTTGACCACGTTGGGGTGATCGATGCGTGCGAGCGCGCGCGCCTCTTGCAAGAACTTTGCCCGCGCCTTGTCGTCGCGGCGGTAGCGCTGCTGCATCAATTTCACGGCAACGGGACGCTCGAGATCTCGGTCTTTGCCCTCGTACACGTCTCCGAACGCACCCGAAGCGATGTGCTCGACGACCTCGTACTTGTTCGCGAGAACGAAGCCCGGTTTGAGGTAGCGGCGGCGATCTTCCGAAAACTGTACGACGCGACTCGTCATGCCCGCCCCTTACTGCCGGTCGAACAGCTCTGTGTACGCCCACCGCTCGGGCAGCCGGACACGCCTGAGCGCATGCATGAAGTCACTCGCGCTCGCGAAGCGTCGTGAAGGGGACTTCTCGAGTGCCCGCGCCACGACGGCATCGAGCTCGGCAGGGACGCCGGGCCGCAAGGTCGACGGCAACGGCAGCGCGCGCGTGGCTTGAGCGAGTTGCACCTCCGTGCTCTCGGCCAGCTCGGGATAAGGCACGTGTCCCGAGAGGAGCGCCCACAGCACGAGCCCCGCCGCGTAAAGATCGCTCCTTTCGTCGAGTGCTCCGCCACGCGCCGCTTCGGGTGACATGAACCGCGAAGCTCCGACCGACAGCGCCTGATCGGTCGCCGGCACGACAGCTCGGATACGCGCTCCTTCCAGTACCTTGGCGAAGCCGAAGTCCAAGACTTTCAAGCGCGGCCGGCCCGCGCCAGTTCTTTCGACGTCGGGTCGCTCGAGGAACAGGTTTCCGAGATGGACGTCCCGATGCACGACCTTGATGCGGTGCGCGGCGCCAAGTCCCGAGACGAGCTCCCGGGTCCAGGTGGCGGCTTCGTGAATGGAAATGATCCGCCGCGTCCACTCTTGTTCCACCGTCGTGCCCGCGAGGCGCTCGAACACGACGAAAGGCCGGCCGTCACGCGTCACGCCGAAGTCGATCACTGAAACCAGGTGCGGGTGCGAAAGGTCGCGAAGCGCCTCCCATTCGAGGCGCATCCGATCCACGCTCTGCGCGTCTTTGGCGAACGCTCGCCGGAGAAGCTTCACCACCAGCGCTCGTCCGTCCGATCGCCGTACCACGTAGTACGTCACGGCGATGCGACCCCGACCCACCCGGGCCACTCCGCGGTACGGTGATCCGTCGAACGGATCGCGCCTCAACCTCGCCATGAAAACGCTAATGTTCATAGCCGACCGCTCCGCCGCGCGCAACGGCTCAACCTGGTTTGGGCCCTGAACGGATTGTCGGCTGGACCTTTGGCGGCTGGACTTTGGCGGCTGGACCCAAGGAGCGCTCCGGGGCCCGCGCGACCCGGGTCCCGTCCCGACTAACCCTGCTTGGCGGGCCGCCGTCGTGCTTTTCCACGGCCTTTGCCCGCGCGCGGGGCAACCACCAAAGGTTCGAAGCCGAGGTCCCGATCCAGAGTCCGGAACCACGCCGCGCCCGTTGCCTCCTCGGGCCTCGAGATGCTCGACGCCAGCCGCGCCGCGACGTCGATGATCCTCTGCTCTTCCAGCGGGTGCTCCTGCGCCAAGAGCCGGATGGCCGTGGCCAAGCCCGGCAGCCGAAATGGGTTCATGCGCACGCCGGAGCGGAGCTTGCTCACGCGATTTTTCAGCAGGGCCGCCCACTCGACCGCACCCTTGTCGCGATCGATACCCGGGTACTCCGCAAGCCGCACGGCCGCTTCGCGCACGATGCCTTCGTCGACGCCTGCGTCCCGAACCACGAGCCGCACGGCTTCCGCGAGCTTCGGCAGGTCGGCGAGCACCTTCGGTCTTTTCTTGCTTCGATGCTCGCCTTGCGCGAGGCGCGGAATCCTCTGCGCGATCTGTTCCAGCGAAAGCGCGCCGCTCAAGTAGGCCTCGAAGACCTCCGCGTCCACGCCGAAGCCGGCGGCCAGAAGCTTGCGAATCCGGCCCGATGTGCCGCGATTGCGCCCTGACTCGAGCAGCGAAATGTCGCTGTGGCGAAGCTTCATCCTGCCGGCGAGCTCTTTCTGCGACCAGCGGAGCCGCAGGCGCAGGGCGCGAAGGGGCCCGCCAATGCCCAAACGATCGGGGGAAAGCACAGGCCGGCTTATAGCTGAAAACCGCGCCGATCGGGAGGGTGCCCGCAGAGGGCCGGCGCGCTCTGGCGGGTGGACCCTCTTGACAGCCACACTCATTTGAACTTAACCTAGTTTTACTTCTTCGCGCCCCACCAGGTCAGCATGCCCCGTACCTTCGTCCGCTCCGGTCGCGCTTGCTTCGTTCATTCCGATCGGGCGCTCGCTCCGATGGACGTTTTCGCCTTGCTCGAGCGCGTGAGCCGCGCTCGTCAGGAAGTGGGCCAGCCACTGCTCTTCATTTGGAGCCTCGGCACCGGCGTCGCGCTGCCCTCTCCCGCCGTGCGCGACGCCCTGTTCGGAGCCCTCCCCGCTTTGATGATCTGCGCCGAAGAGCTCTTCGTCGCCGTCGAAACGACCGAAGCCGTGCGTTCGAGCTTTCGCGCGCTGCTTCTCGATCCGAAAGGCATGGGGCACCAGCAAAGGCCGCCGCGCCTGTTCCGCACTCGCGACGAGGCGCTCGCACAGGCGCGCCGAATCGCCAGGGACGACGTGCTCGGCCTCGAGCGCGCCCTGAGCGGAGAAAAACCATGAGCTCGGAGCACTCGCACGGCTCCGGAGCGGCGGCGGCCTCGCAAGAGCTCGTGGCGGCCGTGCGTGACCTCAACGCCGTGGTCCAAGTGCTCTTCGAAGCCGCCAACAGCTTCGACGAATGCGCGGCCGCGCTGGGCGCCGAAGTCTCGGTGGATTCGCTGTGGCGCACGGCAACACTCGCGCGCACCGCCGCTTTCGAGCTCAGCCTCAGCCTGGTCGGTGTCGACCCGCGCTCGCACCTTCGGCCCGCAGCGCGCAGCGTGCCCCCGGGGCCCGCGCTGCCCGGCGAACCGAGCCCGTTCCTCCGTTTCGCGTGCGGGCCCGCGGTCGACGGTGCGAGGGGGGCGCGATGAACAGCCATCACCAACAGTCTGCCGGGCACGTCTCGTTGCCCCAAAAACCCGCCCGCGACGCCTCCCCTCCGTCGCGGAGTCGCAGGGCGGCGGAGCACCCTCCCCCA
>DASWGX010000235.1:0-2799 GCA_036393455.1 Polyangiaceae bacterium | reverse complement strand
CACATACACGACCCCCCCGCCAACCAGAAAGGCAATCAAGAGGTCGCGGAGAAAGTCGGGCGGGTGCATGCTGAAGCTGGTTCGCGTTGCCCGGGGAGCGACGAGCCATGATAGGCTCCGCCCCGATGAGCGAAGACGATCAGCATCAGACTGATTCGCTGCGCGCAAGCCTGGTGGACTCGGGCTGGAGTTTGCCCCCCCAACCAGCCGAGAAAGCGGCGCCGCCCGGTCAAGCGCCCGCTCGCCCGAAGGACGAGTCGAGCGCCCTGGAGGCCCTCGCGGCGCCTCGCTCCGGTGAAGCGCGACGGCCGCCGCCGCCTCCACCGGCGACGATACGGCGCGATCCGGGCGCACCGCTGCCCCCTCACGGTTCTCATCCGCCGCTTCCGCCCGGAGCCCGCTCTGGGCCGCCGCCGCCGCCGAGCGCGCGAGCGGCCCAGGGCGAGGCGGCGGCCGGCACGGCGGGAGTCTCCTCGAAGCCACCGCGGGAGCTGCCCCCCTATCCCGAGGCACGGCGGCAGTCGCTGGCGGAGGTGGACGACCTCTTGGGGCGCAGCGATCCTCACGAGGCACTAACCACGAGAGTCCCGACCGAGGAGCTGCTCGCCGGAGTCGCCGATGTCCTGCCGGAGACCAAGCGCGGCGGCCCCGAGCACGAAGCGCCGACGCGAGTCGCCCCGCTTCCTCTTTCGGAACCCAAGACTATCCCCCAGGCGTTGGCGACGCCGCTGCCGGCCTTCGATCTGCCTCTGGCGTCCACCGACGCCAACGCGCCTCCCACCGCGCGGGATCCCGTCGGCGCTGGCTCGGACGACGCGTCGTCGCATCTCCCCGCTTTCGATTTCGCGGATCCTTCGGCGCCTGCCGCGATCGCGAACCTCGGTGCCACATTTCCCGCGGCACAGAGCCCGCTTGCCGGCGCGGCGAAATCCCCGGCGCGCGCGGGGCCGTCCGATCTGACGGAGCCACGCGGCAAGAGCCTGCCCGCTGCCGGCAACGCGCTGCTCGGGCGCCTCCGCGAGAGCCTGGCTGACTTCAGCGCGCGGCCCGTGTGGGTGCAGCGCGGCGTGAAGGTCGGGGCCGTGCTCGTGGCGGGCGCGGGGCTCGGCTATGCCGCCGGTAGGCTGACGCTCGACGCGGGAACGGAAGCCGCCGCGCCGGTTGCCGCGAGCGTGACACCACCGGCTGCGCCGGTGGCCCCCGAGCAAAGCGCGACGCCGGAACCGACGTCGGAGCCTGAGCCGGCAAGCGTGGCCGAGCGCGCGCGGCGCGGAGACGGGGACGCCATCACGCAGCTCTTCGCGAAACTCGAGCTCACGGCGAACGAGGCCGTTGCGGTGTCGGAAGGCCAGCGCCGACAAGAGCTTGCGCGACTCCAGACTCTCGGCAAGAAGCTCGCCGAGGACGCCTCGCTCCTCGCGGCTCCGGAATCGCTGAAAAAGTTGACCGAGTTCGCGCGAGACGACGACACGTCGCGGGAGACGCTGGCGATTCTCGCCGAGCTGGATACACCCGAATCCGTCGATCTGATCTACGAGATCTGGACCGGCACGCGCGGCCGCACGGACGCGACCGCCCTCGCGGAGGCGCTCGTCTACAGCAAGGACGTGCGTCCGAAAGCTTCGGAAGCCCTCGCCGTCGCGCTCGATCTGCGCAAGGCCGAAACGTGCGAGGAGCGCAAGGCACTGATCGAGCGCGCCGTCGAGTTCGCCGATCGCCGCTCGCTACACCTTTTGGGCAAGCTCAACGTGCGGCGCGGGTGCGGCCCCACCAAGCGCGAAGACTGCAATGCTTGTCTGGGCGACCGCAAGCGGCTCGCCGAGGCAATCCAGCGCGCGCGGCGCGAGACCGGGCCGCGTTTTTGACGCGGGCTCGGGGGCGAGCTCCGCGACCGGAGCGTCGCTCGAAGCCCGCGCGATCGGGAATTCAGCCGACCTCGGTGAGCCTGCCGTTCTTTTCCACGCGACGCTTCAACGCGCGGTTCATGTAGACGAAGCCGCGCGCCGCTTGAGTCAGCGAGCGGCCCATCAGCTTGACCAGCAGCCCGGAGAAGTCCTCCCCGTGGACCAGGCGCGTGCCGTCCCCGTCGGCGCGAGAAAGCAGAAAAAAGTGCTCGCCGCGAAAGAGTGCATCGAGCCAGAGGTGTCCGCGCCAGCGCAGCTCGCGCTGTTCTTCATAGCCAACGATCTCGGGGCGAAACCGCCGCTCCGCGCCCTCCGGAGGGCTCATCACGACGTTCAGGCGCGCGCCGACCCGGAGCTCTCCGGCGATGCTCGTGATGAACGGATTCCACTCGTGGTAAGCGCGAAAGTCGGTGAGCACCCGCCACACCTCCGCTGGAGGCGCGTCAATCACGATCTCGGTCCTGAGCTGCATCCGCCACCGCCTAGTACAGGGCCTAGAGAGCCTAGTAGGGCTAGCCTACTGGCTTCGACGCTCGAGCGACAAGCGCCTTGGCTCGTCGCCGTGGCGGCTCCTGGGCTAGTCCCCAAGCGACGCGATCTTGACCGGATCTGGCAGGAGTTCGAGCGATATCTCGCTCTTGGTCAGGTATCAGGTATCAGCCAGGAAGAGCGTGATTCGTCGCAGGGGATGCGAGTTCTGGCAGCACAAAGAGCTCGCGGAGCTTGAGGCGGGTGATGACAGCCCGGCGCCCGAGCAGCGGCGACAAGGAGCTCGCCCGATTCCTCAGCATCGCCGCTGGTTCCACGAGCGAGCTCGACTATCAGCTCCTTCTCGCTCGCGACCTCGGTCACTTGCCATCCGACGCTCACGCCCACCTCGCCGAGCAAGTCAGCG
>DASWGX010000234.1:0-2448 GCA_036393455.1 Polyangiaceae bacterium | reverse complement strand
GCTCGACCAGCCGGAGCGACCTCGGGCAAAACGAAAACCGGCGCTGAGGTCGCGGTCGCCCGGGGCGTCGTGGGCGCGGTGCGCGGAGCGCGCGTCGCGCGTGGGAGAACCACGAGCCGCCGCGCAACACCCGGGAATCGCCGCTGGCAGGACTCGTGGGGTCGACTTGGGTCGCTCCGGTCGGGAACTCACCGTACCAGTCCGCGCACCACTCCCACACATTGCCGTGCACATCATGGAGGCCGAACGCGTTCGCCGGCTTTTCCCCCACGGGGTGAAGCTGACCTCGAGAGTTCCCTCCGTACCAGCCGGCTCGAGCCAGATCCGTTTCCTCGTCGCCGGACCAGTAGCGTGTCGTGGTGCCGGCGCGGCACGCGTATTCCCACTCGGCCTCGGTCGGCAATCTGCCGCCCGCCCATGCGCAGAAAGCGCGCGCCTCGTCCCAGCTCACGCCCACCACGGGTTGATTCGGCTGATTGAAGCGCCGATCCGACCAGAGCTCCGGCTCGCGCGCTCCAGGGTTTTCGGCGAGGAAGCGCGCGTACTGTTCGTTCGTGACCGTGTACTTGCCGAGCTCGAACGCGGACAGCGTCACTTCGTGCTGCGTTTCGTCGGCTTCGCGGTCGCGCTCGTCCGGCGGCGAGCCCATCGAAAACGTCCCCGCCGGAATGCTGACGAGCTCGACGCCGCCCTTGGCGCTGATGAGGGGGCCGCCGAGCTTCGCGAAGGCGTCGCGCGTCGAGCGTACCCGAACCCAGTCGCGGACGGCTTTGGACGGATGTTTGGCGAGCCGCTCTTGCAAACGATCGAGCGCCGCGCTTTCACCGAGCCGGTCGAGGACGGCGAAGGCGCGGGCTTGACGGAGCCAGAGCGCGCCGTCCTTGCCCGGCGCTCGTTCGAGGACCTCGACGAAGGGCAGCGGCGAAACTTCGGCGGCGTCCTCGAGCAACAGGTTCCACTCGGGCAGGTCGCGGGCGAAGGCGTCGTGTTTCACGAGCTCGCGCATGAAGGGCACGAACAACGAAGGGTTGCCCATCGAGAGCAGGAGCAGGATCACTTCGAGCCACCAGCTCTGCCCGTAGTGGGCGGCGAGCTCGGCGAGGACGGCGGTGTCGCCTTCGCAGGCGCGGCGCTTGAGCTCGCACGCGGCGAGGTATTCCTGAAAGCCGAGGTGCATGAAGCCGTATTGGTTTTCGGACCAGCCCGTCAAAAGTCCGCTCTCGTCGCGCACTTTGCGCAAGAAGTCCGCGGCGCCTCCGCCCTGCCACTTCGCGGCGGCCAGCGCCGGCTCGATGACGGGCGCGAGCTCTTCGGCGCTGGCCCGCGTGCGCTGTTCTTCGCCGTGGAGCCAGAGCGCGGCCGGCTGGAGCACGCGCCGCCCGACCTCCGCCGTGACGCTGACGCCGAGGGCCTTGCTCTCGCGCCAGCGCTCGAGCAACACGTCGACGCACTCGTCGTACAGGCGCGCGCGTCCGCGTGGCAAGGCGCCGCGGTCGCGGTGCACCAGGCACAGGTTCGCGAGCAAGAGCGGGTTTCGCGTCATTTCGACCAGGCGCGCGGAGCGGAACTCGGGCTCCTTCAGGCGCGACAAGAGATCGTCGGAGCGGCGCCGCGCTTCGGCCTCCCCCGCGGCATTGTCGGCGGCAAGCCCCGTCTCCACGATGCGGTACCAGTTGCGGACGAACTCCTCGGCCTGTTCGCGCGTCAGCGGGCGCAGGTGAAGCTCGAGGAACTGCGCACCGAGGCGTGCGGCGCCGCCGTAGCCCGCGAAGCGGCACGTCACCACGCTCACCGCGTCCGGAAAGTGGCGGCCGAGCCGTTCGATGGCGTTCGCGACGCGGGCGCGCGCGGCGCGGTCCGGCACTTCGTCGAGGCCGTCGAACAAGAGGAGCAAACGGCCGCGCTCGAGCAGCCGCGCCGCGAAACCCTGGGGCAGGCCGGGCGCGGCGTTTCGCACTTGGGCGTGCACGAACCCGACCAGCCCCGCCTCGGTCGATGCCCGCGCATCGTGACCGAGCTCGCGCAGCGGCAAGAACACGGGCAGAGCTCGGTGAACGAGAGCTCGCAATCAGGGGGTGCGGAGCCGTAACGATGCGCGACGATACCGACGTAGACGTCGCACTCGGCGGCAAGCCGCTCGCAATCCTGCCCTGTGGGAAGCGTCGAAGCCGTGAAGCGCTCCATGCCGACAGGGAGCATCTCGGCGCTCAGCACGGCATCCTCGACGGTTTTTCGCCGCTCGATGTTGTCGAGGTAGGTGCTCGAGATGAAGACCCTGAGCGCCGGCTTGTCCGCCCGCTTCGCCAAGGTATGAGAGCATGCCGGACCTGGCAGGCGGCGGCGAGAGTTTCGTCGCTCGGCTGGTTCCGTCGACCAGCACGCTAGTCCGGTCTTGGGCGCTCGACCAGGGGGCGCTAGCCGCGTCGGCCTTTGCGCGACGTTGCCAGC
>DASWGX010000233.1:0-6748 GCA_036393455.1 Polyangiaceae bacterium | reverse complement strand
CATCCGCGCGCAGCGACGCGAGCCTCATGCCGCCGAGCCTACCGCCGGCCACGAGCATGGCCAGCTTCGGCGCGACTATTGACCAAGACCGAGCGAAGCGTCGAGCAATTCGAGGAACGACGCGGGGCGAAAGTCGCGCGGCGCTCCCAGGTGCTCGACGACCACGACGTCCGAGGCCGCCGGACGCTGGACGGCTGCCGCTTCCAGGGCCTTGCTCTGGACGGGCGGGGACGCGGGCCCAGGCTCGGCGGGCGGCATCACCTCGGGTGCGGCGTGCGCCACGGCGGGCTCGCGCGACTCCAGGACGAACAGGCTGGCTTCGAGCTCCTCGGGCGGCGGCGGCGGCTCGGGCTCCGCCGGCGGCGCGAGCTCGAGCGGCGGGCCCTCGGATTCTTCCAGATCGATCGTCTGACCGAGCTGCTCCACGGTCGGCGCGCCGCTGATCGCGGCAAGGTCCGACTCCGCGGCGTGAACCGCGCCGGGCTCGGCGGCGGCCGGAGCGGGAGTGGCGCTCTGCGGGCCGCTTTCCGGTGGCGGCGTCTTGATCGGAATTTCGTGCTCGACGTCGTCGAGCGACCCGGACACCTCCTCGAGCTCGTCTACTGTCGTCTCCAGCGCTCTCGCCCGTCGCGACGACGCCGGCTTCGCTTCTTCTTCCTCTTCTTCTTCGAAGTCGATGCTGTCCGCACGAGGCGCCGCCGCCTGCACCGGTGGCGGCGCCGCGGACTCGGACACTTCGACGATATCGTCGTCGAGCAACACGAGCTCTTCCTCGACTTCTTCCGCCTTGTGCCGCTCGGCCTCCGACGCCGGCCTCGACGCAACCGTCACGGAACTTGCGAGCGCGCGCCGGGGGCGCTCGGAGTTCGTGCGAATTCTCTCGAGCAAGCCCCGCAGGCGCGACACCTTCTCTTCGGTGTTCACGCCGCACCTCCCGGCGCCTGGAGCCGTCCCAGCGCTTCGGCGTAGCCGACTCCGCTCGAAAGCCAGCGTGAAACGCGTTCCGCCGCCTGGCCTCCGAGCAGCGCGACGCGCACGACGTCTTCCTCGGAGTCGACGACGACCGCCGTCACGGTGCGGCTGAGCGCGCGCTGCACCGCGCCCTCGATCACTCGGGCGAGCAACGGTGCCCCTTCGCGTGCCAGCGGACAATGATCGAAGCGCAACACCAGAGCGCGCCCCCACTGCTCCACGGTCAGCGACCCGAGCCCGAGCAACGCGAGCTCGCCGCCGAGGTG
The DNA here is from genome assembly GCA_036393455.1 of Polyangiaceae bacterium. GTDB lineage: Bacteria > Myxococcota_A > Polyangia > Polyangiales > Polyangiaceae > DASWGX01. The sequence continues at coordinate 5,510 of DASWGX010000233.1, read as the reverse complement.
CTCCGCGATCTCCTCGATCGAGGCGGAATCCACCGAGCCGAGACGCTCCGACACGAGCCGTCCGATCTCGGTCCCGAGCTGCTTACCGAAGTCCGTCTCCGCCGCCGGCCCGGCGCTCCTCAGCAGGGAAATGAGCGCGTCGGCCGATACGAGCAAGCGCCCGGACGCGCCGACCCGCGCGACTCGACCGCGCTCGAAATCGAATCGAATGGCATGCGTGGGATCGAACCGGGCCAGCTGGGTACCTCTGCTGCGACGAGTGGTCTCGGGTTTCGGAGTATAGGTCGCGGCCCGAGAGCCCTGTCAAACTTAGGGCAGACTCCCGTGCTCGCCCCCGGGTCGGCGATCGGGCCAAGATATGTCACGCGGACAGAGCCGGCCGAAAAAACGCGGCTCCGCGACGGCCGGCGCCGCGGCTCGGGGCGGCGGTCGGCGGCGGTTGAAGGCCGCTCGGTTGCTACCCCGGCGCGGCGTGCGAAAGCGGGATGTGCGAGGATGGCTCGGTGCGATCGAGCGCCGCCTCCGCCGGCCTGCTTTCGCCTCTTCGCGGCGCGACCGTCGCGGCGATGATCGGGATGATCCTCGGCGTCTCGGGGGAAAGCCGTGAGGCGCGAGCCGACCAGCCGCGTTCGCTCCTCCTGGGCCCGCCCGCGCGCGCGCCGGCGCCGCGACCCGTCGACACGCGCCTGCCGACCGGAGGGGTGCGCGTCGACCAGCCGCGCCCGAGCGGCGCTTCCACGCCGGCTTGCGGCTTTCGCGTTCCGGTTTGCGTCCATGCCGCGCCGAGCGTCGAGCCCGCGCGCGCTCTCCAAACGCTCCAGAGCCTGGAGCGGGCGTACGAGCGCTTGGTGTGGGCGCTCGATCTGCCGGCGCCTCGCGACGACCTGGGACGAGGCGGCAGCGACGCGCTCGACCTGTATCTGGTGGACGGCCATCGCGACGTCGAGCTCGGCGTGTACAACGACGTTGCGGCGGGGCAAGGATGGGACGCGACGTCGAGCTTTTGCGTCCTCGACGCCGGTTCGACAAGCTCGTTCGAGCGCGCCGCCGCGCTCTGTGTCGGCGAGGCCATCGGGCGACGGCTCGACGCCGCGGAAACACCGCACACGCTGCGCGGCTACGCGACGCACCTGTGGTGGCTGAGCGGTGCTCCCACGACGAGCGACTGGGACGCGCTCGATCGGATCCAACTGATGCCGGAACGGTCCATCGGCGGCAGAGAGCTCGAGCGCACGAGCGAAGGCGCGGCGCTCTTCTTCGAATACCTCGACGCGACGTGGGGATTCGGCGCTCCGGGATGGCTGGCTTCATCGCTCGTTGCCCTTTCCGCCGGCAAGACGGCGGCGCCGGCCTTCCGCTGGAACAACGAGCCCGACACCTGGGACGTCGTCCGCGAGTCCGTTGGCGGGCTGCCGCGTTTCGCCTCGCTGATGAGCGATTTCTCGGTGCGCCGCGCGTTCCTCGGCGAGCGCGACGACGGAACCCACTTTCCCGGCCTCGGGTGGGCAGGGTGGTTCGGCAGCCCGCGTTTCGACTGGACGCTCACCTGGTCTTCGCTGCCGCGCCGCGTGCTCTTGTCACGACCGATCGCGCCGACCGGAGCCGCGTACCTCTGGGTCGATCTGGACGGCGTGGCGCTCGGCTCCGTGCTCGGCTTTCAAGCGGAGTGCGAAGGGCCGGCTCCGTTCGTGTGGAGCCTGGTCCGTGTCGGACGCGACGGGCGCGAGCTCGGGCGCCTAGAAGTGCCGTTTCAAGAAGCGGTGCGCAGGGTCGAGCAGCGCGTCACGAACCTCGAGACGGCGGCGGGCGTGATCGTCGTCGCGACGAACCTCGGCGGAATCAGCACGGCGTTCCCGTTCGACCCCGACATCTACCCGTACGAGCCCCACAACTGCTCGGTGTATCTGGTGCGTCTATGACGCCTCGCGCCGAACAGCGCGGCGAGCAAAAGCATGATCGCCGCGGCAAGTGAACGGCCATCGGCCGCGCGAGCGAGCGAACAACCGCCCCGCGCGCGCGGCCCCGTCGCGCTGAGCGGCCGATCGACCGCGATCGGGAGTCGTGCACGAGCGATCGCGTCCCGGCCCATCCACAGCGTCACTTCGAGCGCGCGCTGACCGGAACCGGGCGCCGCTTCGACGATCGCGCGCCAGAGCCCGGCCTCGAGTCGTTCCGGTCTTGCCAGGACTTGCCCCGGCTCGACGCGAAGCTCGAGCTCCTCCGCACGCACGCCATCGGCGGCGAGCCCGTCGGCGTCACGGAGCAGCATCGAGACTTGCAGCGGAAAGCCCGGTCCCGGGCGCGCGAACGAGCTTGCAAAGGTGAAGAAGCTGTTCTCCGCGCCGGGACGGCTGGCGCGCTCCACGGCGTCGGACACGACGTCGAGGGAAGCAGCGAGATCGAGCATCCCTGGCCCTGCTTGCAGCCGCTCGCTCCGCGTCACTCCCAGCCTTCGGGCGCCCGCCTGGAGCACGTGGAGCACGCGGTCCTGAGTCAAATCCGGGTCGCGCTCGAACAAGAGCGCGACCGCGCCGGACACGAGCGGCGCGGCCATCGACGTGCCGGCCGTCACGGCGTGCGCGTCGTCGATGACGAAGCATTCGAAGTCCGGATCACCGCACTGCCCGTCGCTTCGGAACATGGTGCTCCGCGCCGAGTCGTCGCGTGGATCGGCCTGGGCGGACATCGCCCCGATCACGTTGAACCCCGGCGCGACGATGTCGGGTTTCATGTCGCCGAGCCCGTTCGGACCGGCGGAGCTGAAGTAGGCGAGACTTTCGCCCGGCATTTCGTCGAGGCCCGGCGTCGAAAAATCGATGTCGCGCGCGCGAAAATCGAGCCACTCCGTGCGGTTCACGACAGCGCCGACGGCGATGAGCTCCGGATGGCTCGCCGGCACGTTGATCGTGCCTTCCTTGCTCGCACGCGGGAATAGCGCCCCGAGGCTGCCCGCTTCCGGCGACAGGTCGCCTTCGCTGTGCACCCAGAGGCGCGCGGTGCCATGACCGGAGAGCTCGAGCGCGAACGCGCTGCCCGACGGCCATTGGCCGCTGAGCACGACCACCGCCGCATGGCTTCCCGGATAGACGGGCCCGCCTTCGGTCGTCACGCCGTTCAGCACCGTTGCCGAGAGATCGCCGTCCTCGAAGCCGAGCACGTGCCCCGGCGCCACGCTCTCCGTTTCGTTGTCGCCGAGATCGAGGGCAATCGAGACTTCGTCGTCGGGGCCGAGATCGATCCAGACGAAAATCGCGGCCTCGGTGACGCTCGAACCGGTATGCGTGGAGAGCAGCGGAACGCGCGCCTTCGACGCCGGAGGCAGATGGACTTCGGTGCGAATGCCGAACGGTTCCGGGTAGTCGTTGCTGAGGCCGGCGTAGAGCGCGCCACTATTTCCGGCGGCGACGACGAGTGCGCGACCGGGGTGCTCGGGACCGACCAGCTCCGCCAGACCGCGCTCGAGCGGCGTCGTTCCGTCCTGTCCGCCGAAGTCGGAGCCGAGGCTTACGTTCACCACGGCTGGCAAACCGAGGGCCTCGGCGCGCTCGAAAATGAAACATGCCGCGGTGAGCACGTTCGCGTCGGAAATCGCGCGAAATCGCCCCTGCCCCACCTGCGCCAGGATGAGCTCGGCTTCCGGCGCCGGTCCCACGAAAACGACGTTGCGCGACGATTGACCGTTGCCCGCCGCGAGTGAAGTCACGTGCGTCCCGTGACCCAGCTCGTCGCGGATCTCGTCGCCGGCCACGTCGTTTTCGAGCAGCTCGTCGATGTCCGCCGCGGCGAGGATCGCGCACTCGTTCGGGCCGGTGCATCCGTAGCGCTCCTCGAGCTCGGGGTGGAAGCCCGCGGGTGGGCGATCGAAATCGATGAACCAGCGAATGCGCGTCTCGCCTTCGGGCGTACGCAGATCGCGATGCGCGGAATCGAAACCCGTATCGATGACGCCGACTGCCGTCCCGCCTCCCCGCTGTCCGGTGCGGTCGCGGAATTCGGGCAGGGCGATCCACTCCGCGGCTTGATTCAGGAGCGCGCGGCGCGGCGGCGACCAGTACAAGCGTAGCTCGGGGTGACGCGCCTTGAAGCCTTCGAGCTCGCCGGGCGACAGCTCGAGCGCCGCGAAGCGCCCGCACGCCGGACTGAGGGCGGCGCCACGGAGCGCGACGGCATCGGCCGCCTCGACCAGCAAGCTCAAGCGATCGGCGCGCGGTTCGAGGAAAGCCCGCGGCAGGCCGTGAGCGCCCGCGCGCGAAAGCGGGGCGCGGCCCGGCGCGCGCACCGGCGCAGCCCACGCCCGCAAGAGCAGGCTCGGGTCGACCTCGGCCCGCGCGCCGGCCGCAGCGAGGCAGCTCGCGCCGAACAGCGCGGCACAGCACCGGACCTTGACGCTCATCGCGGCCTCAAACGGGCGGCACCATGTGCTTTTTTGTGCACCGCCGGGGCCGCTCCGCCGCAAGCGACAAACGCCGCGCCACCTCTGTGCGCAACGCTTCGAACGGCACCACGGCGTCGACCACGAGCTCGCTCGCGAGCTTCTTCAAATCGACGTCCTCGCGGTATCGATCCCGAAGCTCGGCGATGTAGGCATCGCGTTCCGGGCCTTCGGCAACCGCTTGAATCTTGTTGTAAAAGACGGCGTTGACGGCCGCTTGTGGACCCATGACGGCGATGCTGGCCGTCGGCAGCGCGAGACAAGCGTCGGGCTCGAAAGCGGGCCCGCACATGGCGTAAAGACCGGCACCGTAGGCCTTTCGCACGATGACGCTCAACTTGAAAACGGTGGCCTCGCTGACGGCAGCAATCATCTTCGCGCCGGCGCGAATGATGCCCTGCCGCTCCACCTTGGTGCCGATCATGAAACCGGGCACGTCGGCGAGGAACAACAGCGGAACGTTGAACGCGTCGCATAGCCAGATGAAGCGAGCGGCCTTGTCGGCACTGTCGACGAAGAGTACGCCCCCCAAAAACTTGGGCTGGTTGGCCACGACGCCTACGACGCGGCCCTCGACGCGAGCGAACCCGACGATGAGCTCTTTGGCGAACCGCCGCTTGAGCTCGAGAAAGCTCGCGTCGTCGACGACGTGATCGATCACCTCGCGCATGTCGAACGGTTTGTTTTCGTCGCGCACGATGATTTCGTCGAGCGGGCGCAGGCCCTCGCGCGGAGGTCGCGGCTCGGCCGCGGCGGGCACGTCGCGAAAATTCTGGGGCATCAGAGCGAGGTAACGGCGACAGAACTCGATCGCCTCTGCTTCGGTCTTCACGAGCACGTCGCCGCAGCCGGAGACGGCCGTGTGCATCTTCGCGCCGCCCATTTCTTCCAAGCTCACCTTTTCGCCGATCACCGCTTCGGCCATGCGCGGCGAGCCGAGGTACATGCTCGCGTTGCCGTCGACCATGACGACCACGTCGCAGAACGCCGGGATGTAGGCGCCTCCCGCCGCGGACGGGCCGAAGAGCAGACAGATTTGCGGCAGCTCGCCGCTCAACGCGACTTGATTGTAGAAAAT
>DASWGX010000232.1:0-8820 GCA_036393455.1 Polyangiaceae bacterium | reverse complement strand
TGCCCAAAGGCGCCTTCACCGGGGCGCCGAACGTGAGCTGGCTCTGCAAAGAAACGCACCCGGCGCGCGGAGCCGATCAGCTTCGCGTCGCGGTCATACGGGGTGCCAAGCCGGGCGAGGTGACGCAGGCGATGAAAATCTTCGGGCGGCTCGGCTGGTACGACATGGCGGCGTTCGCGACGACCCGCTACGGCTGTTGCCCCGACCCGGCTCCGCTCGAGCTCCCCGAACCGAACCCGACCTGTGGCAGCATGAGCGAAGCTCTCGAAACGCTGGCCCGAGCCGTCGTCGCTGCGGAAGACTACGAAGGCGCTCTCAAGGGATACCGGCAGACAATTCATTGCGAGGTCAACGCCGGACGCGGCACGAGGTTCCGTCATGCCGGCCACCCGCAGGGCGGCGAAGAGGGTGCCTTTCACGAGCTCATCGCGTCCCTTCGAGAGTAATCGACGCGTGGTGAGCCGTGCTTCAAGCGCTCTCGCTCATCGTCCAAGTCGTGGCCGGCGTCGCCTTTCCGGCGCTGATCGTCAGCGGCGACCTGCGTCGTTTGCAAGGCGCCCGTCTCGAGCGCGCCTGGCCCGACGCGACGGTGCTGAGCGCCGCGCTCGCGTTCGGGCCGCTCTGTCTCGTAGTCCACTTCGTGCGGACGCGTCGCTCGTGGGGCGGTCTGCTGCTGGGCCTCGCCTGGACCGTCGCTTGCGCCGGCGCCCTTTTGCTCCTCGCGCTGCTCTCTGATTCGGCCTCGGACTGGGCATCCGGCGCGACGGGGTAGCGCGGCGCGCGACGTTCAACTTCCCTTCTACGCGCCTTCCAACTTATGCTGCCCTTCGTGGCGAAAGGAGGAGTGGCCGCGGCGTTCTGCAAGGCCTTGCCTTGGCTGCTGGCGTTGTCCGCGTTGATTGCGGCGTGGCTCGTCGCGCGAACGGCGCACGCCGGCGCGCCGAGCCCGCAGGGCCGCACCGTGGTGACCTACTGGGACAAGTGGACCGATTTCGAGAAGGCCGCGATGCAAGCCGTGGTCGACGACTTCAACGCCTCGCAGCAAGAAATCTACGTCGACTTCCTGTCCATTTCCGGCATCAGTCAGAAAACGCTCATTGCCATCGCGGGCGGAAACCCGCCGGACATCGCCGGTGTCTGGGCGAACGACGTCATCGACTTCGCCGACAAGAATGCTCTGATTCCGCTGGACGAGATGGCGCGCGGCACTCTCGTCGACCGCGAGCGCTACCTCCCAATCTACTGGGACATGGGAGTCTATCGCGGCAAGTTGTACGGGGTTCCTTCCACGCCGGGCGTGACGGGCCTGCACTGGAACAAGGCCCTGTTTCGGGCCGCGGGGCTCGACCCGGAGCGGCCGCCGCGCACGCTCGCCGAGCTCGACGCCTACGCCGACAAACTCACGATCGCCCGTGACGGCAAGATCGAGCAGATCGGCTTTTTGCACTCGGAACCGCCGTGGTGGCCGTTTTTCTGGGTTCACTTCTTCCACGGAGAGCTCTGGGACGGAAGAGCGAACGTCACTCTCGACGAGCCCAGGAACGTCCGGGCGTTCGAATGGATTCAGAGCTACGCGAAGCGCTACGGCGTCGGTCCGCTGCAGAACCTGTCCGCGGGCTTCGGCAATTTCGCTTCCGCGCAGAACCCGTTCATGAGCGGCAAGCTCGCCATGGTGTTCCAGGGCGTCTGGCTCGCCAACTACATCGAGCAGTACGCCCCCGAGCTCGAATGGAGCGCGGCCCCGATGCCCGTACTCAACGCAGGGGAAGACCCCGTCGTGTTCGTCGACACCGATATGCTCTTGATTCCGCGCGGCGCGCCGCACCCCGAGGCGGCGTTCCGCTTCATCGAGTTCGTTGCCTCGCAGGCGTCGACGGAGAAACTCAATCTCGGCCAGCGCAAGAACTCTCCGCTGCGCGAGGTGAGCGCGCATTTCTACGCGACCCACGAGCACCCGCACATTGTCATGTTCCAGGAGCTCGCCGAGAGCAAGAACGCCCGCGGCATGCCCAAGATGAGCATCTGGCGCGAGTACCGCAGCGAAGTCGCCGACGCGTTCCAGCGCGTCTGGCTTTTGGAATCGACGCCTCGCGAAGCGCTCGCCAAGGCCGAGGCGCGCATCCAAAAGTCGTGGGATCGCGAGCGGCGGCGACAAGCCGCGCGGCCGTCCGCGGCGCTCGCGTGGGCGCCGATCGCGCTGATTGCTCTGTTCGTCGCGGCCCTCGTCGCGCTGGCGCTCCGCGAGCGCGCTCGGCACAGGGTCGCGATGGGCGGGCGAAAGTCCGCTCGCGCCCACGTATCCGGCGCCAAGGGCCTGGCCTTCTTCTCGCCGTGGGCCGTCGGCCTCTTGGTGTTCATCGGCTACCCCGTTGCGGCGTCGCTCGTCCATAGCTTCTGCGACTACTCGGTCTTGCAAGAGCCGCGCTGGGTCGGCCTGCAGAACTTCGCCGAGCTCTTCGGCGATCAATTGTTTTTCGTCGCGCTCAGGAACACGCTCCTGTACGTCGCGTTCGCGCTGCCGCTCGGCCTTCTGATTGCCTTCGCCGCGGCGCTGGCGCTCGACTCCGGGCTGCGCGGTTCCGGCATCTACCGCACTCTGGTCTTTCTGCCGTCGCTGACTCCCGTCGTCGCGAGCGCGATGGTCTGGCTCTGGATCTACAACGCCGAATACGGTGTGCTCAACGACCTGTTGAGGCGACTGAGCTTCGGCCTGATCGATCCGGTACCGTGGCTCGCCGACCGTCACCTGGCCCTTCCTTCGATCATCCTGATGAGCTGCTGGTCGGTGGGACAGATGATGGTGATCTTGCTGGCGGCGCTGCAAGACGTGCCCACGTCCGTCTACGAAGCCGCCGACATCGACGGCGCCAGCTTCTGGCACAAGGTGCGGCACATTACGCTGCCGCTCGTCTCTCCGGTGCTCTACTTCAATGCCATCATGGGGATCATCGCCGGGCTCCAGATTTTTGCGCAGCCCTACATCATGACCGGAGGCGGCCCTGCTCGCGCCACCCTGACCTACACGATGCAGCTCTACGAGAACGCTTTCACGTTCCTGCGCATGGGCTACGCCTCCGCCATGGCGTGGATCATGTTCGTCGTGATCCTGCTCCTCACGGCGGCCGCAGTGCGCGTCGGAAGGCACCGCGTCCACTACAGCGGCGCCTGAGCGTCCCAGTGTCGGAGTCGATGAACCCCGCTTCTCCCTTTCACAGCAGCTTCCGGCGCCGGCCGTGGCTGAAGGGCGTCGTCCACGCCGGGCTCGTCGCGACCAGCTTGATCTTCGTTTTTCCGCTCTTGTGGATGCTCTCGACGTCGCTCAAGCCCATCGAGCACACGATGGTCTACCCGCCCGAGTGGGTTCCCTCGGAACTTCAGTGGAAAAACTTCGCTGAAACCGTGCGCTACATTCCCTTCTGGACCTACACCAAGAACACTGCCTTCGCCTGCACGCTGGCGGCGCTCGGCACCACGTTTTCGAGCGCTCTGGTCGCCTACAGCTTCGCTCGCCTCGAGTGGCCGGGCAGAAATCTGCTGTTCGGGCTCACCCTCGCCACGATGATGGTGCCTTTCCCGGTCTTGATGGTGCCGCTCTACGCCGTCTTCCGCTGGTTCGGCTGGATCGGGACGCTCAAGCCGCTCTGGGTTCCGAGCCTATTCGGCAGCGCCTTCAACATCTTCTTGCTGCGCCAGTTCTTCCTGCGCATCCCGAAGAGCCTTCCCGAGGCGATGACTCTCGACGGCGCGTCCGAGCTCCGCATCTTCTCCAGCGTCTACCTTCCGCTCTCCAAGGCTCCGCTCGCCGTGGTCGCGTTCTTTCAGTTCATGTACTCGTGGAACGACTTTCTGGCGCCCCTGCTCTACCTCACCGATCAGAGCAGCTTCACGCTGTCGCTCGGCCTTCAGTTCTATCAGAGCCAGCTCGGCGGCACTCAGTGGCACTACCTGATGGCCGCTTCCCTGCTCACCACCGTACCCATCATGGTCCTGTTCTTCTTCGTGCAGCGGAGCTTTCTCCGCGGCCTCGGCTTCTTGAAGAACGTGGACGCGTGAACGGCAGGGTTCGAGGGTCGAACCGCCAAGGACGCCGCGCGGCGCCGCCTTATTCGGCGGCGTCGACGCGCGGCGCCAAGCTCTCGGGCGAGGAGCCGGGCGCGAGCTCCGCGCGTTCACCGAGCACGGTGGTACGATGACGCACCCAGCGCATCCGGTCGAACTGGTCCAGGTTCTTGTTCATCACGACCTGGAAGCACGCGGCGTTCCCTTGCTCCGCGACGACGGTCGACCAAGCGAGAAAGAAGTTCCAAATCCGGAACCAGCGCTCGCCGTAGGCGGCCACGACGGCTTCGCGATTCTTGAGCCAGTTGTCGTGCCAGAGCTTGATGGTGACGCCGTAATGGATGCTGATGTTCTCCACGCTGTGCGTCTCGAAGCCGGCCCGTTCCTGGTACTTCAGCATCGCCGCCGGACACAGGCTCGCGTCCGCGCCGGGGAAAATGTACTTGTTCATGAAAAGCCCCCAGATCAGGTCCTCGGGGCGAAGGCCGCGCCTGAGACCCGTCCACTGGAGCAGGAATAACCCGTCGTCCGCGAGCAGCTTGTAGGCGTGCGCGTAGTAGGTATCCAGGTTCTTCACCCCGACGTGCTCCACCATTTCCAAGCTCACGATGCGGTCGAACTTCTGCAGCGGGATTTCGCGGTAGTCCATGCAGAGCACGCGCGCCCGGCTTTCGAGACCCGCGGCGCGAATGCGCCGGTTGCCGAACTCGGTTTGCCGTTCGGCGATCGTGACGCCCGTGGCGTCCACGCCGTAGTGCTCGGCGGCGTAGCGCGCGAGCGTGCCCCAGCCGCAGCCGATGTCGAGCAAGCGCATCCCCGGCTTGAGCCCGAGCTTTTGGCACACGAGCTCCAGCTTGTTGTCCTGCGCTTGTTCCAGCGTCTGCTCCCTGTTGAGGAAGAAGCCGGAGGTGTAGACCATGCGATCGCCGAGGAACCACTCGAAGAAGTCGTTGCCGCGGTCGTAGTGCTCGCGAACGATGCGCCGGTCCTGGGAACGGGAATGAATCACCACTTCGGGAACGAAGTTCGTGATGGCCCATTTGAAGTGCGCGGGCGTCAGCGCGTAGGTAACGAACTCGTTGCGGTTGTGCAAAAACGCGTAGATATCGCCGCGAATGTCGATGTCACCGTCGAAGTACGCCTCGTAGAGCGCCGCCATCGGAATCTTGCGGTTCTCGTACTTCCGTAGGAGTTTCGGGTCGTTGAAGACGATGTAGTCGGTGACCTTGGGCATTAGCCGTACCTTTCCTCTGCCCCAACTGGCTCGAGCGCTGACTCTCGGGCTCGGGGCGCCGCATGCGAGCACGGCCTCGGCCTCGCCGCAACACCCGCATCGACGGGCAACGTCGGTTCAGGGCTCCTCGACCGGCACGACCACCGGCGGCGGCAGAACCGGAGCCTCTTCGCCCATTTCTTCGATGAGCGCATCCTTGGGCTCCGGGCACCGATCCCCCGTGTAACCTTGTTCGCCCTCGGGGATCCGACAGGGATGGACCGCGAGCCGGCGCGCTCGCGGCTTATAGATGACCTTGCGTTTTTCTTCCTTCTTCTGTCCGTCCGGATAGCGCACCACGCGGGTGGCAATCACCGACCAGCCCTTGCTGCCACCCTCGCGGACCTTTTCTTCGTCCGGGGGCACGCTCTGATCGGGGACGAGGTCGACCGGCGGCTCGACGAACTCGGACCGGCGCGAAACGCTGGCCTCGACCTTGCGACCGCTGTCCACGCCGTAGAGCATCACGGTGACGCTCGTTTTCGAGTAGTGCGTCTTGATCAAAAGCCCGCCGTCGGCGTCGTTCTCGAACACCAGATCCGGTTTGGGCCAGGAAAGGGTCGCCTCGTGACCCATCGGATAGCGCGGGAACCAGTAGGAGTGCGGCTGCCGCTGCACGATATCGTAGCCGGCCCAAAACACCGCGTTGTACAGCGTCGTCGCCACCTGGCTGACGCCGCCGCCGACCGAGTCGACCATCTCGCCCTCTTCGATACCCGGAGCCGAAACGAAGCCGCGCTCGACGGTGCGCGGCCCGACGTGCTCGTTCACCGAAAAGGTCGCGTTGGGCCGTATCACGACTCCGTCCAACAGATCCGCCATGCGATGGATGTTCTTGACGCGAGGCTGGCAGCAGGCGTGCCGCGTCGTGAAGGAGCCCACGAGCTTGACGATGCCGAGCGCGCGCGCTTCCTCGGTGGTCAGCGACGGCTCGGCGTCGTGCTGCACGGGCAAGGGCCCGATGCGCGCGGGCGCTACCGCGGCGTGCATCATCGCGAGCGCCACGTCGCGCGCGACGAGCCGCGTCCCAGATCTTCCGGGAACCACGCGCACGCGTTTCGGACCGTCCACTTCGAAGCTCGCGTCTACGGGCGGACGCTCGAGCTTGGCGCGAAGCGAGCCGAGCTTGCCCTCGAGCTCAATCGGATCGAAGTAGAGCTCGAGCCGGGCCGCGGCGGCATTGGGCCGGGTACGGAGCAGCAAGCGAAGCTCGGCCGGCGCGACCACGAACTCTGCCACGCCGTCCGGCGCCGTCAGCTTGATGGGGCCGGAAACGGCGGCCCGCGCTCGTTCGGCGGCCGATTGCGCGGCGCTCGGCGTGAGCAGCGGCACGACGCGCAGCGTGCGCAATGAAAGCGGCCTGAGCCGGACGCCCCAGAGCGTGCGGAGCTCGGCCGCCGTCGCGGCGCGATCGATGCGCTGGCCGGGTCGCGGCGGCTCGGCGACGATGCGACCGAGCTCCTGCCTCAAGCCTCCTTCGGACGGCAAATTCAGGCTGCGCAGCTCCCAACTCTCGAGCAGCCCCTCGAGCGCGAGATCGTCGAACGCGAAGCGAAGCGCGACCTCGGTCGGACGCGCCCAACCGCGAAGCCAGGCGACGAACTGATCCAGGTAGCCGCCCTCCCGTCCCGCCCCGAGCGCGGCGGACAGCGTGCCCTCGTAGTCCACTCGCAGCTCGATGTCGCTCGCTTTCGCGCTGAAGACGTTCGCGTCGAGCACGGCCGTGATCGGCGTGCCCAAGAGACGACCCTCGATGCCCGAGAGCGCCTGCTTGGCCTCGGCATGATCCATGCCCGAAAGGCTCACCGTGTGCACCCATACGCCGGGCAGCACGCGCCCCGCGTGTCGGACGCGGCTCGCGACGAAACCCAGCGGTGCGGCGAAGATCAAACAGCAAAGCCCGACAGTGAGCCGAAACCGTCGCCGCTCGAACGCACGCGCGACGCGGCGGAATCGCGACGCACAAAAGCTCGCAGCCTGGACGAGCTTTTCCTTCACGGCGACTAGTTTGAGTCATTTTCCTCGCCCGGCGCAGCCGATCTGCGAAAAGCGACGTTCTCGTCGTGCCGCGACGCCGACGATACGCACCGCGATCCGGCCTTTCCAGCCACGTACGGCATGCTAGAGGTGTCACCGTGTGGGTCCGTCGTTCGGCCATTCGTCCGGTTCCCGCTTATGCACGAGTTCCCGGGAGGGCTCTCGAGTGGGTGCGGGAGACGCTCTCCGACGACGACGATGCGCGCAGCCAGCTCGACGAAGCGTTCGAGCGTTTCGAGCGCACCCAGCCCGCGCTGGCCGCCCACGTCGCCGACGCTCTGGGCCAGCCGCTGGACGAAACCGCGCTGGCGCTCGGCTACTTCCTCGCGCTCGCCGTGTGGCTCGCCTTCGAAAACACGCACGGCGAGCACATCGATCAAGTCAACGACGAGCAGCTCTCGGCAACCGAGGAGCTGCTCGGCCTGGACGAAGAGCTACGGCGTTCTGACTCCGCCGAGTCGCTCGACACCGACGACGTCGTCGCCATGGAGCAGCCGCACGTGCTCGAGTTCGTACACGAGCACGTCGACGCCACGCTGGAAGCGCACGCCGAGCAAGTCGACGTCGACGATGTGCATACCGTGTACCGTATCGTGCTGATCGAGGTTCTGGCGCTGTCGTACGCGGTGCATCAGCCGGCGGGGTATCCGGTGTCGAAAACAGAGTTGCTCGCTTAGGCGAGCTGGCACGGGGGCGGTCGATGGGGGCGGTCGATGGATCGGCCTGAAGACACGGTGGGGCTGGCTGGGCTCCTTCCGAACTCGCTCGCTTGCGCTCGCTCAAACACGGGGGCCTTCCCAGCCAGCCCCACCGTGTCTTCAGGCCTGTTTTCGGCTTGTCCCCCTTGCTTCGATTCCGTTCGCTCGCTCCGCTCGCGGCCCTTCCACGCTCGCTCGCTTGCGCCCGCTCAAACAGGTAGTGTCCTAATTTCGCCCCGGGCCCGGATCCCGCTCGATCCGCTCCCGGGCCGCCAAGCACCATGGGCGCATGGCGGACGAGACAGACGACGGGATGGTAACCGGTGGCGACGGACCGAGCAAGGATTGCTGCGGGGCGCTTGAAGACATCCTCGACATGCTGGCCCGGGTGGCCGTGCTGACCGAGGCTGCGGAAGCGGCGCTACACGGCCTGCCGTACCCGAAGGGGAAGGAGGAGCGGCGGCGGCTCCGGCGGGTCGACCAGCTGGTCACCGTGGCGGCCGAGACGGCGGGGCGAGCGCTGGAGCAGGCGGAGGGGGCGCTGGATTCCGAAAACAACAGCCATTAGTCGCCATGAGGCTCGTTGGTCCCGGTCTCGGGATCTTCCAAGTTCAGATACTGCTGCGGTTGCGTGTAGTCGCTGGGGGACTTGACGATCAGTCCCGCGTGGCTGGCCAGGGTGCGCTGTGTGTCATCGGTGGACACGAACTGCGCTGCGCGATGGCGCACGGCGCATGCAACTATCATCGCGTC
>DASWGX010000231.1:0-4236 GCA_036393455.1 Polyangiaceae bacterium | reverse complement strand
TTTCGCACGCCGGCGAGGGTACGCGTGAGCGCGTGGGCGTACATGATCGGCGCGGGCATCAGCTCCGCGGTTTCGTCCGAGGCGTAGCCGAACATCAGCCCCTGATCGCCGGCGCCCTGCTCCTTGAACATCCCCTGTCCGGCGGTCACGCCCTGGGAGATGTCGGGCGACTGCGGCTCGATGGCAATCAACACGCCGCACGTGTCCGCGTCGAACCCCATCGCCGAATCCGTGTAGCCGATATCCTTGATCACCTGGCGCGCGAGCTTGCCGAAGTTCACGCTGGCCGAAGTCGTCACCTCTCCCGCCAGCACGACGAAGCCCGTCTTGCACAAGGTCTCGCACGCTACCCGGCTATTCGGGTCTCCGGCCAGGCAGGCGTCCACGACCGCGTCGGAAACGGCGTCGCTGATCTTGTCCGGATGCCCCTCGGTGACCGACTCAGAGGTGAAAAGATATGAACTCATTTCTGCTCCCGTGGCTTTGGATGCTCGCTCGGTGAAACCCCGCCCGGGCTCGAGCCTCTCGGGCGGACCGGGGCGGACCCTATCACGGAATTTCGCTTTGGGTAGCCGGCTTTGGCGGCTTTGCCGGCGGCTCCGTACGCCGCAGGGTGACGCGAAGCAAGCGCTCGCCACGCAGAACGGTCAACTTGACGGGCTCTCGTACTTCACCGCTCAGGGCCCGGTGCACTGCCTCCGGATCGAGCCGCCGGACGTCTCTGCCGTCGATGAGCAGGATCTCGTCGCCAGGCTTCAAGCCGGCACGCTCGGCGGCCAGATTCTTCGGTGTTTCACGGACGAAAAGCCGCCCATCGTCGCGCTGTCCGAGGAGCGCGCCGACGGTGCCTCGGCTCGGTCCGCAGCCGAGAAATCCGAGCGACCCGAAGAGGGAGCTGAAGACGAAACCCGCCGCCAGGGAGCGCGCCCGGACGTTCGCGCGCCGCCGTTGCTCTCGCTCGCCGTGCCCGGCGTGTGCGCTCTCCTTCACGTTCGGTAGCCGGCGTTCACGTCGACGTAACCGTGGCCGAGGTCGCTCGTGAAATACGAGAACGCACCGGGCCCGCCGCCCAGCACCAAGTCCACCGCGAAACGCGGTTCGGCAAGCACCTTGCTCGCCTCGACCTCGGCTTCCTCGCCGAGCGCGACGCCGCCCCGAACGATCGCGACGCCCCCGATGGCAATCTGTGCCGCCCGTGGGTCGAAGCGCACGCCCGCGCGGCCTGCGGCCGCCAGCAGGCGCCCCCAGTTCGCGTCCTTGCCGTAAAAGGCGGTTTTGACCAAGAGCGAGCTTGCCACCGTGCGGGCAACTGTTCGCGCTTCCTCCCGCGAAGCGAGCCCGCTCACCCGAATCTCGATTGCGTGCTCCGCCCCTTCGCCGTCCTCGACCATCTTGATCGCGAGCTCGCGGCAGACCTCCCCGAGCGCGGCTGCCAGCGCGGCAGGTGCTGCACGACACCGCGAAGCTCCGGAAGCCAGCAGCAAGGCCGTATCGTTCGTGCTCGTGTCGCCGTCGACCGTGCATGCGTTGAACGACGTGTCGACGGCGCTTTCGAGCGCCGCCCGGAGCTCCTCGGGCTCCGCGACGAGATCCGTGAAGAGGAAAGCGAGCATCGTGGCATGCGGCAACGCCGCGTCCGCGCCGGCCAGATCCGGATGGATCATTCCAGCGCCCTTGGCGATACCGAGCACGTGCGCGTCGCCTTCCCCCGTGTCGACTCGCGCCGTCGCAATCTTTTCGAAACGGTCCGTCGTCATGATGGCGCTCGCGAAAGCCCCAGCCCCCTCCTCCGACAACGAATTCACCAAGGCAGGAAGAGCTTGCGCGATTCGATCCACGGGCAGCGGGCGACCGATGACGCCCGTCGACGCCGGAAAAACCAGGCGCGCGTCGATACCAAGCGCTTCGGCAACGAGCGTCGTCGAACGCAACGTCGCCTCCAGGCCGGGCTCGCCCGTACAAGCGTTCGCATTGCCGCTGTTGACCAGCACGGCCTGCACCGTTCCGCGGCGCACGCGATCGATGCCGACTTCCACCGGAGCCGCGCGGACCAGATTGCGCGTGAACATCGCCACCGCCGGCGCTGGCGCGTCGGCTACCACGAGCCCGAGATCGAGCCCAACTCGCTTCAGACCCGCTTGCGCTGCTCCGAACCGAAAGCCTCTCATCCGAATCGTCATGGGTACCTTCGCGACCTTCGCTCGGCGCTCGGCGCTCGGCGCTCGGCCGACTGCTCCGAGTCCTACAGTGCGCCGCTCCGTGCGTCACGCCCGCGTTTCGTCACCGCGCCGCCCGCGCCTGCGAATTCCGCGGAAATTGCCCACGCAGTGGCGGCGCGGCGCCCGCGCCGGCGGCGCGCTACTGAGCTCCGGACGCGGTGCTCGCCGCATGCGTCGCGCGTGCCGATCTCGTGCTTGACGGCCGGAGAGCCGCGCGTATGCTCGCGCCGCCCGAAGCCGCCACCTTAGCTCAGTTGGTAGAGCAACGGTTTCGTAAACCGTAGGTCTCCGGTTCGAGTCCGGAAGGTGGCTCAATACAGGTAGTATACTCTTCCCGCAAAGCTCAGGGTTGCTGCCACTCGTCGTTCGTGCGCTGAAGGAAGGCGATCGGGCGAGCACCCGAGCACCCGAGCACCCGAGCACGAAGCAGGCTCCGACGCCGCACCGGGGCCAATGCTTTCGCAAAGCGTAGGCCGAAAACAAAGCGCAGGCCGAAAAGAGGCGCACCGCGGAAAGCATGGCCCGAAGTCGCTCGACGATCAGCTTGACAGATACCAGAGTGACTAGTAATGTACCGTTCATGAATCGGGTGGTTGTGGTGGCGGCGGTCGGAGCGGCGGTGGCCTTCGCCTGCGGGAAGGTGCGGAACCGGTCGCCGGACTCGGAGGCTGAAGGCGGGAGGGGCGGCGAGGGCGGTGCCGTATCACGCGTCGCGGCAAGCGGCGGGCAAGGCGCGGAGGGAGGCAGTCGGACGGACAGCGGGCGCTCGTCTTCGAGCACCGGCTCGCCAAGAGGCGCCGTTGGCGCCACCGACACGGGCTCGGGTGGCTTCGGTGGTGACGAGTCGGGGCGGACCACCGGTGGTGGGGTCGCAGGCCGCGAGTCGGATGGTGGTCGCGACAACAACGGCGGCGGTTGCGGTTTGGACGACGAAACCGAGGAGTGCCAGGCCCCGGCCGATGTTCCCGACATCTTCTATTTCGAGTACGCGTGCAACGCGCCCAACACGTGCACTCTTGGCGTTTGTTGGGGTCCGCACGAATGCCAAGACAGCGGCACCTACAAAGAGTACACGATGATCTGCTGCGGCGGCTTTTGGTACCTGTTGAGTGGCGCGGACAGCTACTACTCAGACCCTGCCTCTGCCGCTCTTGACTGCCACCAAGGGCGGCTGGCGCCGCTTCCCGTCGACTGCGGGGGTCCGGGGAGCGAGGCGCCGCCGTCGAGCTATGCGCTGGCGTTCAACGGTAGCTCTACCAAACTCGAATTGCCGCTCACATCCATCGAGGGCTCGGTCGAGCTCTGGTTTCGGACCGCGGTATCGAGCGGGAGCCTGCTCGCGGCCTCCAATGGGGCCTGGGCTCTTTACCTTTCGGCGGGCAAGGCCTGCATATCCACGCTCCCCACGGCAGGAGAGCTCGTCGAGCTATGCACTACGGAAACGAGCTTCGCGGACGGCGAGTGGCACCACTTGGCGGTTTCCGGCTCATTCGGCGCTCTGCGCCGCACCAACTTGTACGTCGACGGCGTCGCCCGAAGCGCGAGCAGAGTCTCGAGCACAACCGATCGAGAAATCGACGGCTCCGCGGGCGCCGACGCCACTGCGGGCTACGGGCCCAGCGACGCGAGCGGCACCCCCGGTTACTTCACCGGCGCACTCGACGAAATCCGTCTCTGGAACGTGGTGCTCGTGCCCCCCGAAGTGAACGCACTCTACCTAGGAATGCTCGGTACGGAGGCCATTTCCCGCTACGTCGTAGAGGAAGAAGACTATGAAGGAGGCTTGGTCGCCTACTGGCCGCTCGAGGAGAGCGGTTCCGCCGCGACGGCTCCCGATATCGGATTCGGGGCCCGCGCCGGCACGCTGGTCGGCTTCTCCTTCGACACGTCGCCCTGGGTTGCGCCGGGAGCGCACTGAACGACCGAGCGGGAGCGCGGAGCGACCCGGCTTCCCGCCCCCTACCAAGAAATCCCGTAAAACCGAATGGTTCCCCCTATCCGGCGAAATGGTTCCCCC
>DASWGX010000230.1:0-10903 GCA_036393455.1 Polyangiaceae bacterium | reverse complement strand
CCTCGTCCATGCGCGGCGGCTTGCCGAACATGCCCCAGGTATTGGTCATGGCGAGCCCGTCGCCGTACCAGGAGAATAGGGGCCAGACGTAGTCTCGGTAGTTCGGCTCCGCCCCGGTGACGAGCACTGCCGTCGCATGCCAGACAGCGAACGCGACGGCCGCGTAACGGAGCACCGCGCCTCGCCTCCCGAGCCCTGCTTCGAGCGGGCCCCCGCGCGACGGATTCCCAGCGTCCGGGGTTTCCTTCAACCAAGGCTCCCTTTCACGAGTGGATCGACGCAGAGGCGCTGGAGTGCGGAGCGGCATCGCCCCGTTCCGCCTGGCCCTTGATTTGATACGGCTCGCCGCCGAGCCGCTTCAAGGCGACGGCCGCTTGCGACGCGAGGTAGGAACGATTGAAGCCGAGGATCTCGCGCGGATCGAAGTACGGGTTTTTGCTCTTGGCCAGGGTCGCCAGGACGAGGATGAGCTCGGCGACGCTCACGGGACAGCCCTCCAGCCGCAGCGTCGGCTCGGAGCGTGTCTGGGCCAGCCGTTTTCCGACTTTGATCATCTTCTCGTAGATGTTCTCGTGCGCCACGGATTCGACCTCGACCAGGTCGCGGTTCTTGTAGAGGTTCTCGACGCGCACCAGCTGGCCACCGACTTGCCCCTCGTATTCGGTGCAGTCGCCGACGAACACGACCTTCTCGCCGTAGGCGATGTCGAGCGGACCTTCGTACTTGCCGAATACCCAGTGCATGCGCGGCATGCGAGCGTCGAAACTCTGGTCGAAGCGCCGCAAGACCTCGACGGCTTCTTCCAGCGCGCCGGGGCAACCGCCCCAACAATAGTCCCCGCCGGGCGCCGGGCCCGCGTAAGCAGAGAGCCGGCAACCGTCGAAGTACTTCTCGACACGGACGAGCCCGACCTCGTAGCCCTGAGCCCGCTCCCTGGCCGCGTCGAGCGAGACGTCGCCGCCGATGGCGATTCGCTCCAGATCGATGGGACCGAAGCCGTCCTCGTGCGCGAGGCGGATGTGGTCCACCTCGCGCGGATCGACACCCACGATGTGGCAGCACACGGTATCGACGGCGACCTGATTGTTGCCCATCACGATCAAGTTGAGCTCGCGTGGCAGCGGCGTCAGCATGCGCCCTTCACCGGCCACGATGGCGTCGATGGCGATGAACTGCGGCTGGATCACGTGCTGCAAGTCGGCCACCTTGCGGCTCAGCGCGTAGTCGTGGTCCACCAGTCGGTGGCGATCGTCCTGGATGCCGATGTAGTTTTTCATCGAGAACGTCACCGTGGTCCAGGGGTGAGCCTTGAACTTCGGGCAATTGACGAAGAAGTCCGCGCGGGCAATCGGCTGCGGAACGTAGATCGTGTCGCGCAGCCGGCTACCGTGGCTGAGCGGGATCTCGACCTGTCGCGTCTCCTCGAAAAACGCCGCGCGGGCACCGGTTTCGCGCAGCATGGGGAAATAGCCCGCCTGGCGGAACGCGTAGCGCGTGGGAATGGTGATGCCGCAGCGCTCGCCCACCAAGAGCTCGGCGACGCCCTCGGTTGCGCGCCGTTTGATCGCCCCGATCACCCCCTCCACGAACTCCGGCCGCGTGTAGGCGTGCCGAAACAAGGGTCCCGAGATCACGACGTTCGGCTTGACGAGGACGCGCCCGCGCGGCACCAGGCCGAGCCGCTCGAGGCCGCCTGCGACGATCGACTCGATGACGTCAGGGTCGTACGCTTCGCAATGAGCCAGAAAGACGCTGGGCGGGTGCATGGCGCTTGTTCAGGTTAGCACTCGGCGCGCGAAGCGGTTTCCGGCAGTCTCCGGTACTCGAGCACGCAATGGCCGGGCGGGCACCATCGGCTCCGAGCTTGCCGCGCCCACGGGCACAGGCGCCCGAGCAGCGCGAGCTCTTCCACCAAGAAGAAGCGTCGGAACGACACCCATGCATCGTGGGTAAAGGCCGCGTCGCGGTAGACGCACAGGCCAAGGCCTCCGATCATGGTCGCGTTCAAGAGGCTGCGAGCTCCGTCGATGAAAACAACGCCGCGCGCCGCCACGCGGCACGCCTGCGCAAACATCAATGCCACCTGGCCGGCGGTGAAGTGGTGCAGGGACTGCGTGCAGGTGATGACGTCGAAGCTCCCCTCCGGCACGCTCATGAGATCGAGCGCGTCCTGCACCCGGAAATGCACGGGAAGGGCGCGGCGCGCGGCGCTCCTATGACCGAGCTCGAGGTACTCGGGCATGATGTCGCTCGCCGTCACCTCGAGCCGGAGCCCCTGCTCTCGCGCCAGCTCCACCAGGGCGAGGGCGAAGCCTCCGTGGCCGGTGGCCAGATCGAGAACGCGCGTCGGCCCGCCGGCGCCGGCGAAGGGTCGCACGCAGTCGAAGAAGAGCCGGTAGCTTCCCATCAGCTGATTGAGCGCGTCCAGATGGCTCAGGATGCGAACTCGAATCGACCGGTCGAGCGCCGGGTCATCCAGGTATTCCGGCCCGCCGCCGCGCCACCACCGGTCGAACGTGGCGGCGCAGGTCGGGATCGGAGCGCGCGCCGCGAGCTCCGCCACCCGGCCCCGCATTTCCGCCAGCGCGTCCGTCGCCAGGCCTTCGAACTGACGCCAAGCGGTTGCCACATTGGATTCCAGCTCGGGGGCGAGCGCGTCGGCCCGAACGCTGAATGCGCCCAGCGTGGCTTGTGCGGCCTTTTCTTGATGCTCGGTCAGCAAGACCGACAGCGGTCCGCGTGCCCCATGTGAGAGGAAGCGCTGGGCGGCGCGGTACCACCGGGACTCACCTGGTCGCTTCCCTGGCTCCTCCATGTCGCGCACGATAGGTCAGCTCGGTGCGGCGGTCACCCTTGAGGGGCCGTACAAGAGGCTTTTGCCGGGCCCCGGGTCTGGTAGTCTCGAGCGCTGTTTCAATGACCACGGCCAATTCTTCCAAGTCCGAAGGACGGCGCGCTCCGCCCGCAATCCTTGCGAAGCTGGAAGAGCTCAAGAACTCGATGGAGAGCGGTCTCGAGAAGCCGGGGGAAGCCCTGGAGCTCTTGGTGAGCTCCGTTGCCAAAGGCCTGGAACCAACTGAGGTTTTCGAGACTCTGCATCGGGCCGCTCAGCAGTTCGACCAGCTGTTCGACTTGGCGTTCAGCTACGAGCACGTGGCGGGCGACATGCGAGTGAAGCTGCTGGCGCCGGAGCAGCAGGCGTACCTTCTGCTGCAGGCCGCGGCATTCGTGGGCGACGTGCTCGGTCACGCCAAGGAGGCGGTTCAGTACGCGGAGCGCGCGCTTCACGCGGTGCCCGGTAACGAGCTGGCGTGCGAGCGGCTCGAGCGCTTGCTCGGCGACGAGGAGAGCCGCGCGAGGTTGACCGCCGTGTACCTCGATGCGAGCCGTCGGGTAACCGACCCGGGACGCAAGCTCGCGCTGTCGAGCAGGGCCGTCGAGCTGGCGTTCGAGCTGCCGGCGGAAAGCGAGCTGGCGCTCGAGGTACTGGAGGGACAGCTCGAGCTCGATCCGCGCGCCGAGGTCGAGCGCGAGGAGCTCGTCAATCGCTACTCATCGAACGGTCGGCGCGCCGACGCGATTCGGCTGCTGGAGCGTGGGCTCGAGCTTTCCGATGGCGCGCAAGCGCGAAGCTTGCGAGAGCAGCTGGTCGCGCTCTACGTCGAGGAGGCTCAGCCGGACGCCGCGATCGGGCACGTGGAGGCGATGCTGGCGCTCGACCCCGAGCACGCGACCGCGCTGCGGGTCGCCGAAGGCCTGGTCGAGCACCGGGTCGCGGGCGCCCGCGCCGCGGCGGCGCTGTCCCACGCGTACGATGCGTCGGGGCGCGTCGAGAGCGCGATCGAAATGCTCAGCCTGGAGCTCAAGCGAGTGCGCGGCTCGCGCCGCGTCGAGGTGCAGCGAAGGCTCGGCGTGCTCCGGCAGGACGTGCTCGGCGATCGCAGCGGCGCGCTCGCTCTGCTCGGTCCAGTCGTCGCCGGCGACCCGGGTGACGACGAGCTCCGGCGGCGCTTCATCGAGCTCAGCCTGAGCCTCGATCAACCCCAGCAAGCCGCCCGGCTCTTGGCGCGCGCCCTTTCGAGCAGCAAGGACCCGGGCGTGCGCACTCGCGTTGGCGCCGATGTCGGCGCCGTTTTCCTCAAAACCGGGGATGTGCGGCGCGCGCAGGCTGCCTTCGAGCAGGCTCTCGAAATCGGCGCCGACCCGGGCGCCCTGCTGCACGCGGCGCGCGAGCTCGCCGAGCTCTACGCGGAAGGCGGGGACACCGTCCGCCTCGCAGGCGCGCTCGAGCTCGTCGTGAGAAACGAACCGGAACGCGAAGCGCGCCAGGCCGCGGCGCGACGTCTGGCGCGGCTCTGCGAAGCCGATCACCCGGGCGAGGCGCGCGCGATCGTCGCGTACCGCGCCCTGTTCGATTCTCCCTGGAGTGAGGAGGCGCTCGAGCGCCTCGAGCAGCTGTGTGAAAAGCTCGACGATCATGCCGGTCTCGCCGATGCGCTGGAATACCGGGCGGCGCACGCGCTCGAGCGAGAGGAGGGCCGCGAGCTCTTGCTGCAAGCGGCGCTCAAGCGCACGGAGCGCACGAGCGATCGACCCGCGGCGCTCGCGACCTGGCGTCGACTGCTGGGCGAGTACGGTCCGGACCCGGACGTGCTCGCGCGCGTCATCCCACTGCTCGAGCAGGCGGGTGAGCACTCCGAGCTCGCGCGCGTGCTCGGCCAGCAGCTCGAGCTCACCGCACCGGTCGAACGCCCACCGCTCTTCGCACGGCTCGGGCAGCTCTGTCTGGTCGAGCTCGCCGACCCGGGAGCGGCGGTCGAAGCGTTCGAGCGCGCGCTCGAGATCGACCCGGAGGAGCGGACGAGCCGCGCGGCGCTCGACCGTCTCCTCTCCGAACCGAGCGTCGCGCTTCGAGCAGCCGCGGCGCTGGAACGGGTATACCGCAGCGAGCCGCCGCGCTCGTCTTTGGTGCGAATTCTCGCGGTGCGGGGAGCGCAGAGCGAGTCCGTGGCCGAGCGCCTGGCGGCGTTGCGAGAGGGCGCGGACCTCTGCGCCGGTCCGGTGCGTGATTTCGAGCAGGGCCTGCGGCTTTCGGCGATGGGGATTTCGCTGTCGCTCGAAGCGGCGCCCGAGCAGCTGGAAGCCTGGCTCGACCGTTTTCAGACACTCGGCGAGCAGAGCGGGCAGACCGAGCTTCGCGCGAAGCTCTTGGAAGAGACGCTCGGCGAGCGGGCCGTCGATTCGAAGTCGATCTTCGAGCTGGCGCGCGCGACGGGTGAGGCGCTGGCTTCCGCCGGTCAAGTCGATCGCGCGCTCGAAGTCCTGCGCCGCGCCGTCGTCTTCGATCCGGCGCCCGAAGTCGTGCAACGCATCGACGAGCTCTTGGCGCAGCAAGGGAGCCCCGAGGAGCGCTTCGCGCTGTATCAATCGGCACTTGCGCAGGAGGCGCGGCCCGAGCGCCGTCGCGAGTTCTTGCACGCGATGGCGGCGCTCCAGGCGCGACAATTCGGCGACCTCCCCGCGGCGATAGCCACGTGGCAGCACGCGCTGTCCGAAGACCCCGGGGACGTGGCGGCTCGCCAAGCCCTGGTAGACGCGTACGAGAAGGCCGGAGATCCGGCGAGCGCCCACGCCGAGCTCGAGCGGCTCTTGGATCAAGTGGGCGGCGACCGGCGCACGGCGGCGCTGCTTCGCATGGCGGAGCTCTGCGAAAGGCTCGGTGACGACGCGCGCGCGCTCGCGCACTACCGCGAGCTGTTCGGCTACGCCGACGTCGGCGCGGACGTGCTCGAACGTGCGGAGCGATTGGCGCGCAAGGCCGGCGACGCGGAGACGGTCGTGGGCGTCCTGGAGCGCGCGCTCGAAGGGGCCGGCGAGCCCGCGCTGCGCGTCGACCTGCTCGAACGGTTGGGCGAGGCCCACGCGGAGCTTCGCGCGGACGTCAAGACCGCCGAAGACGTCTGGCTCGCGGCGGCTCGCCTCGCCGAAGGCGCCGCCGCGGATCGTCTGGCCGCGCACCGGCTATACGCGCGCATTCACGCGGTGTCACCGGAGCCCTGGCGCGCCGGCGCGCGCTTGTTCGAGCTCAGTGCCGAGCTCGGCGATTGGGCGACCGTGGAAGCCGTCTTTCACAGACTTGCCGGGGAGCGGAACCACGACGTGGTCGCGCTGTTGCTTTCGATCGTCGAGCACCCGAGCTCATCGGAGGGGATCGCGGCCTTCGCGAGGATGGTCGACCGCGCGCGTCCAGGCGCGGCGGAGCCGGGCGCCGAGCGCCAGCTCTTGTCGGCGAAGGCGCGCGCCGTCGCGAACGACCCCGAACGGCTCGAGGAGGCGGCGGCCCTCTACGAGGCGTTGCTCGAAAGCGGCGGGACGCATGCTCGCACCGATGCCGAGGCTTTCGAGGCCTTGCTCGCGACCCGCCCGGCCACCGAGGTGGTTTCCCACTTGCGCTGGCTCTATCAGTGGCAAGTCGATCAGGCGACGGATCCCAGCGTGGTGCTCGGCAACTGGGCTCAGGCCGAGGCTCAGCGTTTCGGTGCGCCCGAACGTGCCGCGGCGCTTTACGAAAAGCTCCTCGCCAGGGACTCGGATCGCGTCGACGCCTATCTCGAGCTCGCGCGTCTGCGCGCGGCGATGGGGGACGAAGCCGGGGCCGTCGAGGCGTTCAGCGCGGTGCGCGCGCGCTCCGAAGGAGAGGCGCGAGCCAGCGTCGAGCTCAAGATCGCTCGTCTGCTGCTCGGCGCGCTCCAACGCCCGGGCGAGGCGCTGGACCTCGTCGCGTCCTTGCTCGAAGCGGCCCCGGGTGATCGCGAAACCCTGGCGCTGGCGCGGGACGCCCTCAACGTTCCGGAAGCCCGCGCGCGCGCCGTC
Organism: Polyangiaceae bacterium; assembly: GCA_036393455.1. Taxonomy (GTDB): domain Bacteria; phylum Myxococcota_A; class Polyangia; order Polyangiales; family Polyangiaceae; genus DASWGX01. The sequence continues at coordinate 4,030 of DASWGX010000230.1, read as the reverse complement.
CAGATTCTCGAGCGAACCGCCGCCGCCACGGAGGAGCAGGGGCCTCGCACCGAAATTCTCGAAGCCTTGCTCGAAGCCACGCGGGGCACCGACCAGGAAGATCTCGTGGCCGCACGGCGCCGCTGGTTGAAAGAGCTCCTGGACACCGAGCGCGACGATCCGGCAGAAGCGCTCCGCGTGGCGCTCCGCGCCGTGGAGGAAGAACCTTCGGACCTCGGTCTCTGGGACGCTGCCGAACGGTTTGCGCGCGGCCTGGACCGCCCCGATCCGGTGGCGGAGGCCTACGCGAGGGTCCTGGATGGTCCGCTCGACGCCGAGCTCGGCGAATCGCTCGGACGCCGCACCGTCGAGTTCTTCGAGGAGTGGTTCGACGACGCCGAGCGCGTGGTGCGGCTCCTCGAGCGCGTGCTCGCGCTGTCGCCCGGCGCGGCCTGGGCTTTCGATCGCCTCAAGCTCGCGTTCAACGCCGCGGGCCGCTGGCGCGAGCTGTTCGATCTGTACGATCGCCAGCTGCGCGTCCTCGAGGCCGACCTAAAAGTCGAGGTCTTGCGTGAAGCGGCGATGGCCGCGAAGGACTTCGCCAACGACGCGGCACGCGCCATCGAGTATCTCGAAAGGCTCGACGAGCTGACGCCCGAGGATGCTCGCATCGAGACGGCGCTCGAGCGCCTGTACGAGCGCGAGGGCCGACCGCGGTCGCTGATCGAGCTTTACGTGCGACAACTCGGGCGAGCCGATGCGACCCTGGCCGCGGACTTGCACGGTCGCATTGCCCGCCTCTGGCTCGAGCTCGCCGAGCCCCTGCCGGCGCTCGCCGTGCTCGAAACCATGCTCGAAGTCGATCCGGACAGCCCCACGGCGGTCGAGCTCTTGGAGGCTCTGGTGCTCACTCCGGAGGCGCGCGAGTCGATGGTGCCGGGCTCCGAAGCGCCGTCGCGAGGCAAGGCACGCAAGAAGCGCACGCCGCAGCAAAGCGTCAAGGAGCGCGCGGCAGGGCACCTCGGAGTGTTCTATCGGCGCCACGAGCGGGTCGAAGACGTGGTGCGCATGCTCGAGATCGAGGTTGAAACGGCGGCGACGGACGATGACCGGCTTCGGCGGCTGCGCGAGGTGACCAAGGTCCGCCTCGAGGAGCTCGGAGACGCAATCGGCGCGTTCGAGAACGTCTCGATGCTGGTCCGGCTCGTGCCCGCCGTCGCGCGGCACCGCGCGGAGCTCGCGGAGCTCGCGGAACGGACGGAGCAACAGGGGCGGCGCTGCGAGCTTCTGGTCACCGTCGCCGACGAGGCGTCCGACCCTGAGCTTCAAGCCTCGCTGCTTTCCGAAGCGGCACGGACCTGCCGTGACGAGCTTCGCTCGCCGGACGTCGCCATCGAGCTCTACCTTCGAGTGCTGCGGCTCGCCGGGGACGATTCGCCGCAAGCGCTGGATGCCGCCCGCGCCGTCGCTCCGCTGCTCGCCGTGGCCGGACGCTGGGAGACGTGCTGCGCCGTGCTCGAGCGCCTGGCCGTGCTCGAGGCGGCCACCGACGCGCGCTGCGAAGCTTGGCGGGACGCCGCGGAGATCGCGTTCGGACGCCTGGGCGACGCCGATCGCGCGGCCCACAACTTTCGGCGGCGGCTTTCCGAGATGCCCGGCGATCGCGTGGCGCTCGACGGGCTCGTTCAGGCGCTCGACCGCGGGGAACGCTGGACCGATCTGGTGCGCGCGCTCGACGAGCGCGCAAGCACGCAGAGCTCGCTGGAGGAAAAGCGCGCGGACCTGGTGCGCGTGGCCAGGACCCAGGTCGAAAAACGCGGCGACCCTGATGCGGCCGTCGCGGCGTGGCGCGGCGTGCGTGAGCTCGATCCCGCCGACGACGAAAGCTTCGGCGCGCTCAAGACGCTGCTTTCCGAGGGGCGAAGGTGGAGCGAGCTCGCCGAGCTCTTGCGCGACTTCGCCGGTATCAAGTCCGATCCCGAGCGCCGCGCCGAGCTTTTGGCGGAGCTCGGTGAAGTGCATCGTTCACGCACGGGGGACCGCCTGTCGGCCCTGCGCGCCTTCGTCGAGGCGCGTCGCTGGGATCGTGCCATCGAAGTGGCGGGCTCGGCGCATTCGGACCGTGCGCTGGCGCAGAGCGTGTGCGCCGAGCTCCTGGAGCTCGCCTTCGCGGCCTGGACGGTAGAAAGCGACTCGGAGCAGAGCGCGCCGGCGCAAGCGGCGGGTTGGGCGCTCGGCGAGCTCTCCCAACGTCTGCTCGAAGAGGGCAGGCACGCCGAGGTCGTCGAGCTCTTGTTGCGCGGCAGCGAGTGGCCTTTCAGCCGGCGCAAGCGGCGCGAGCTCCTGCGCGAAGCAGCTTGCCTTTGCTCCGATCGCATCGGCGACGTACCGCGCGCCATCGAGCTATTCACGCGCCTGTTCGCGGAAGATCGTGCGGACGAAGTAGCGGCTGCCTCGGTGACGCGCCTGTCGCTGTTGTTCGAGGAGCAGGGGCGCCACGAGGAGGTCGTTTCGCTGTGGGAGGGACAGGCACAATGCCGAGCCGCGGCTGGCGATCGCGCGGGTGCCGCGGCGCTGTGGGCGCGCGCAGGAGAGCTCTCGGAGGAGCGTCTCGGCGACGAGAGCCGCGCCGTCTCGGACTATCGGTACGGCGCTGGGCTCGGCGGCGAATCGTCGCTCGAAGCCCTGGCGCGCATTCACACGGCCGCCGGTGATTGGGTCCGCGCCGCGCAAGTCCTCGAGTGGTTGTGCGCGCAATCGGCGCGCGAGGCGCTCGGTTCACGGACGCTGCGCCTGGCGGAGGCGTACCTCGCGCTCGGCGAACCGGAAAAGGCGCGGGCGCGCCTCGAGAGCGCCGCGGAGACGGCGCTCGAGGCAGCGCCGGTACGCGCGCGTTTGGCGGAGCTCTACCGCGAGGCCGAGCGCTTCACGGAGCTGGCGCGCCTGCTCGCGGAAGAGGCTCAGCGCGCAACGGACGCCCGCAAACGGCTCGAGCTCTTGAAAGAAGCCGCGAGGCTCCACCAGGAAGAGCGCGACGACCCTGCCGCGGCGGTGCCCCTGTTGCGCGACGCCCTCGTCCTGGCTCCTGACGAGGCAGCGCTCAGGATGAAACTGGCGATGGCGCTCACGGCCGCCGGGAGCTTCGATCAAGCCGCGGCGGCCTTGTTCGAACAAGTCGAGCGCTACGGACAGCGACGTCCCAAGGAGCGAGCCATCGTCCATTTCGAGCTCGCCAAGGTGTTGCTCAGAGGGGACAGAGCGGACGCCGCGCTCGAGCAGCTCGAGCTCGCGAACAAGATCGATCCGGCTCACCCCGCGATCTTGAGCATGCTCGCGCGGCGCGCCTTCGAGGCTGGAGAGCTCCCGCGGGCCGAGCAGATGTACCGCGCGCTCCTGCTGGTGGCCGGCAGGGGCACCGAGGCGAGCCGCGCCGAGGCGCTGCTCGATCTGAGCGAGATCGCGACTCGGCGCGGCGACGGAGCGCGCGCGGCCGAGTTCATCGAATCGGCTTTCGAGGCCGCGCTGGAAAGTGTTCACGAAGCGGAGGCCCTGGAAAGGGCATTACGAGCTGCCGGGCGTCCGGAGCTCTTGACACGTGCGATAGAGCTTAGGCTCAACCAAGCGCTGAGCCCCGCGGAGGCCGCTCGCGTGCTCGCCGATTTGGTCATGTTGCAGGCGGGCGGGTCGCCGTCCGCGCTCGAACCGGCCGAGGTGCGCCGCCGCGTGGATGCGCTTCGCAGCGAGCTCGACGCGCGCTACGACGACGATGCCTGGGCGGCGCTCGGGCGCATCTACGACTGGCTGGGCGACCCGGACGCCGAGGCGGAAGTGCTCGAGCGCCGCGTCGCGGCACTCGACGCCGATCCGGGCAAGCTCAAAGACGCCGAGCCCTTTTATCGATTGGCAGTGGTCCGCCTGTCCGATCCGGAGACTCTGGTCCGCGGCTACGAGCTCGTGGAGCGCGCTCTTCAAGTAAGAGCAGACGTCGATCGAGCCTACGAAATGACACGGCGGGCGCTCGCCGACCATGGTCCCGATCCTGGGGGCCTCG